>CAYWUY010000033.1:0-30879 GCA_964461535.1 uncultured Flavipsychrobacter sp. | reverse complement strand
ATGGAACAGTAACCGATGTAACACTTGCAACAGGATAGTTGTAAATGTTTACACTGAATGGTTGTGCCGTACTAGAACAATGCGCATTGCTAACTACAATAGTACCAGAATAAGTGCCTGCAGTATCAGCAAGTCCTAATACAAATGATGGAGTTAAAGAAACACCAGGAGCATTTGTAAATCCAGCGGCTAGAGCAGCAGAGTTCCAAGTTAAATCATAAGTAGTAGGAGATCCAACAACATCTGAATAAGATAGATTAGCTGTAGTAGCAGGACGACAAACATTTGGAGATGCGCCCACTAAGAATGATGGTGTTTGATAAAGTGTATCAGCACCAATCATATTAGTTGTACAACCAGTACTACCTGTACCAATTATAGTATATATACCTGTAGTTGTAGTTGCACCAAAGCTAATTGATGAACCAGTACCAGCAACCGGATCACCTACAGGAGCTGCACCGCGATATAATTGATAGTTATTGCCCGCTTCACTATTAGCAAGTCCAATTGTAATACCAGTAGCAGAACAACCGCTTCCACCAGTTACATTGTATGCAATAGGAGATGTAGATATTACAGAAGTACCACTCATATTTGAAGTACAAGAAGTAGAAGCATTAGTAGCTACTACAGAATAAGTGCCTGCAGCAGACTGTAAGCCAAAACTAATAGCACTTCCGGTACCAGCAACTGGACTACCAACTGTAGCAGCACCATTATATAACTGATAGTTCACACCTGATTGAGAGTTTGCTAAACCAAGAGTAACTCCAGAAGAAGTGCAACCATTACCACCAGTAATAGCGTAAGCTAGAGGTAAATCATTAGAAGTAACAGTAATTGTATTTGTATTAGAACAACCTATAGCATCTGTACCAACAACCGTATACGTTGTAGTTAATGTAAGTGTTGAAGCCACAGAAGCACCGGTTGTAGCACTTAAACCAGTAGATGGCGACCATGTATAAGTATCTGCTCCAGCACTAGTTAAGGTAGTAGTACCTCCAGAACATATTGCAGGAGATGAAGCAGAAGCAGTTACAGATGGTAGTGTATTAACTAGCTTAGTTGCAGTGTTAGAACAGCCATTAGCATCAGTACCAGTTACGGTGTATGTTGTAGCCATAGTTGGTGATGGCGTAACAGTAGCGCCAGTAGTAGCAGATAGAGATGTTGCAGGAGTCCATGAATATGAAACCGCACCACTAGCTGTCATTGGAGTACCACTACATGCAACTGTAGGAGCAACTGAAACTGTAGGTAATGTATAGTTATTAATAGTTACAGACGATGTACCTGTACAACCGGCAGCGTTGCTAGCTGTAAGTGTATAAGTAGTAGGTGTTGACACAGTAGCAGATGGAGTAGCCGCTGTAGTACTACTTAAACCTGTAGCAGGTGACCATGCATATGTACCTGTAGAACCAACTGGGAAGAACCTCCAAGCTTCATGAGTAGCAGCAGATATAGTATAAGTGGCATTATTTCTACCAGCAGGACAAACAGCAGCAGTAGCGGCAGTATTCTGAATACCTATTACTGAAGCATTACCTAGGTTAGAATAATTAACCATTATATCTATAAAGTTTGATGTTTCATAAAGGATAATCTGACCAGCCCATAAGTCTCCCGCAGAACAACAGTTAGCACCTTGTGTAAAGTCAACCACAAAACGACGGAATGGAGCAACACCCTCAGTTGAATATCTAATAGCACTTGGAGATGTTGTAAAGTAACGATCACCCAATGCGATAAACACACCGCCAGCAGCAGCACCAGAATTTGGTAAGGTATACACAAAACGAGCCGCGGTACCAGTACCAAAGTTGATAAATCCGTTAGTACAAATATTTACTGACGTATAGTTAGTACCATAATAATTGAATGTAAATGGCATTGTAGCTGTTTGATATGAATCATCTCCTGTAAACGGTGTAGAAGGTGAAGACAAAGAACTTAAGCCATATGTTGTTGGAACTACTGTGTAAGTAGTACCAGTTGATATACTACTAGTAGCTGTTAAAGTAGTTACCCCTGCAGGACAAACTGTGTAAGAAGATGCCGTACTGAAAGCATATACCGGAGCACCTACAGTAACTGTTTTTACCAGAACAGATGCACAACCAAACGCGTTAGTACCGGTAATAGAGTATGCGGTAGTAGCAGCAGGATTAGCAGTAACAGTTGCACCCGTTGTAGCACTTAAACCTGTTGAAGGAGCCCAAGTATAGGTAGTAGCACCACTTGCTGTAACTACAACACTAGCACCACATGCAGCAGCCGTTTCAGGCGTGGCCGACATAGTTGGGTTAGCACTTACTGTAATTAAGCGAGTGACATAACAACCGCCCACGTTATACGTAATGGTTGCAGTACCGGCAGACATACCTGTTATTACACCTGTAGTTGGATTTATTTCTGCAACAGTTGGTGCACTACTAGACCATGTACCACCCGGCGTAGCATCTGTCCATGTAGTAGTAGCAGAAGCACCTGATGTACAGATAATACTTACCGCACCAGCGATTGTATCAGGAGTGGTATTTGTAACAACTACTGTTGCGCTATTACTACAACCACCAGTTGTACCTATTACCGTATAAGTAGTAGATACTGTAGGAGATGCACTAACCGTAGCACCAGTACTAGCACTTAAACCAGATGTTGGTAACCAAACATATGTTGAAGCACCTGAAGCAGTCATGCTTAGAGCAGAACCTGTAGAACAATAGGTACCTGATGTTGGAGATGCACTCACTATAAAACCACCGTCAACAACATTAAGTACATAAGTTGCCAATCCACAAGTAGCATTATAGTAAGATATAGTTGTAGTTCCTACACCTACACCTGTAACCAAGCCATCAGCAGAAATAACTGCAGCTGAAGTATTTGTACTACTCCATACACCACCAGTACCATTGGTAGTAAGTGCCATAGAACCTGGCAAACACAAGGTAGTAGATGACCCACTTATAATTGTAGGTGTAGCATTATAAGTAACAGTAGTTGTAGCAGTATTGGTACAACCTGATGCATCAGTACCAGTAACTGTATATGTTGTTGTAGACGTAGGATTAGCATTTACACTAGCACCAGCAGTAGACGATAAGCCTAAAGATGGAGACCATGTATAAGATGTAGAAGTACCTGAAGCTGTTAAACCAACAGGTGAACCCGCGCTACAGAAGATAACACTTGTAGGCGATACGCTTACGGTAGGGAATGAAATTGATTTAGTAGCAGTATTTGTACAACCATTAACATCAGTTCCGGTTACCGTGTATGTTGTAGCCATAGTTGGTGTTGGCGTAACAGTAGCACCTGTGGTAGCACTTAATGCAGTAGCAGGAGACCAAGTGTATGAAACCGCACCACTAGCTGTCATTGGAGTACCTGTACATACTGTAGAAGGTCCTATTGTAACTGTAGCCGGAGTATAATTGTACACTGTAGTAGTAGCAGATGCAGAACAACCGGCAGCATTACTTGCTGTAACAGTATAAACAGTAGTACCGGTTACAGAAGCCGCTGTACTAGCAGAAGTGCTACTAGCAATACCAGTTGCAGGAGTCCATGCATAGGTAGCAGTTGTACCTACAGGGTAGAATCTCCAAGCTTCATGTGTAGCAGAAGATATAGTATAAGTAGCTAAATTTCTGCCTGGAGCAGCAACACCAGCTGAACCATCTAGATTTTGTATACCGATTGTAGAGTTATTACCCAAATTAGAGTAATTCACCATTACGTCTACAAAATTTGATGTTTCATAAAGGATTATTTGACCACCCCACAAGTCTGTAGCAGAACAACAGTTAGCACCTTGACTAAAGTTTACTACAAAACGACGGAATGGAGCAATACCCTCAGTAGAATAAGTTATGGCACCAGGAGATGAAAAATAACGATCTCCGGGAGCTATAAATACACCACCAGAAGGAGCAGATGCACTCGGAAGAGTATAAGCTGTCAGCGTGCTAGAAGCAGTGCCAAAGTTTATAAATCCGTTTGTACAAATATTTACTGAAGTATAGTTGGAACCATAATAATTAAACGTAAATGGTATGGTAGCAGTTTGGTATGAATCATCTCCCGTAAATGCAGACGAAGGTGATGTCATTGAACTTAAACCATATGTAGTAGGCACAACAGTATATGTAGTACTGCTAGATACACTGCTAGTTGCTGTTAGCGTTGTAGTACCTGCCGGACAAACTGTATAACTAGTAGCAGCAGCTGAAGCATACATAGCAGCTCCTAACGTAACAGTCTTTGTTAAAGTAGCAGAGCAACCATAAATAGATGTACCTGTAATAGTATATGTAGTAGCAGAAGTAGGATTAGCTACAACTGAAGTACCTGTAGTAGCACTTAGACCTGTTGATGGTGCCCATGTGTAGGTAGAAGCGCCACTTGCGGTAACGGTAACACCCACTCCACTACAAGCAGAAGCTACTGTTGGTGTAGCAGTTAAAGTAGGAGTACCACTAACAGTAATAACTCTTGTAACATAACAACCACTTACATTATAAGTAATAGTTGCAGTACCAGGAATATTACCAGTTATAACACCTGTTGTACTATTTATACTAGCTACAGTAGGATCACTACTTGACCATGTACCACCAGGAGTTGCATCTGTCCATGTAGTAGTTGCAGAAGGTCCTGACGTACATATAGTACTTACTGCTCCTGCTATTGTATCAGGAGTTGTATTTGTAACAACTACTGTTGCACTATTACTACAACCACCAGTTGTACCTATTACCGTATAAGTGGTAGATACTGTAGGTGATGCACTAACCGTAGCACCTGTACTAGCACTTAAACCAGATGTTGGTAACCAAACATATGTTGAAGCACCTGAAGCAGTCATGCTTAGAGCAGAACCTGTAGAACAATAGGTACCTGATGTTGGAGATGCACTCACTATAAAACCACCGTCAACAACATTAAGTACATAAGTTGCCAATCCACAAGTAGCATTATAGTAAGATATAGTTGTAGTTCCTACACCTACACCTGTAACCAAGCCATCAGCAGAAATAACTGCAGCTGAAGTATTTGTACTACTCCATACACCACCAGTACCATTGGTAGTAAGTGCCATAGAACCTGGCAAACACAAGGTAGTAGATGACCCACTTATAATTGTAGGTGTAGCATTATAAGTAACAGTAGTTGTAGCAGTATTGGTACAACCTGATGCATCAGTACCAGTAACTGTATATGTTGTTGTAGACGTAGGATTAGCATTTACACTAGCACCAGCAGTAGACGATAAGCCTAAAGATGGAGACCATGTATAAGATGTAGAAGTACCTGAAGCTGTTAAACCAACAGGTGAACCCGCGCTACAGAAGATAACACTTGTAGGTGATACGTTTACTGTTGGGAACGATATAGTTTTAGTAGCAGTATTTGTACAACCATTAGCGTCAGTTCCTGTTACGGTATAGGTTGTAGCCAAGGTTGGTGTTGGCGTAACAGTAGCACCTGTGGTAGCTGAAAGTGCAGTAGCAGGAGACCATGTATAAGAAAGTGCACCACTAGCTGTCATTGGCGTACCACTACACACTATTGAAGGGGCAATAGTAATTGGCGTTAATGTATATGTATTAACGGTTGTTGTAGCAGTGGCAGTACAACCCGCAGCACTAGCAACCGTTAGTGTATATGTAGTTGTAGCAGCAACAGTAGCAGAGGTACTAGCAGAAGCACTACTTGCTATACCAGATGCAGGAGTCCATGCATAAGTAGAAGCAGTACCTACAGGGAAGAATCTCCAAGCTTCATGCGTAGCAGAAGATATTGTGTATGTAGCTAAATTTCTACCAGCTGGAGTTACAGCCGCCGAACCATCTAGATTTTGTATACCAATTGTAGAGTTATTACCCAAGTTTGAGTAATTCACCATAACATCTACGAAATTAGTAGACTCATATAGTATAATTTGACCACCCCATAAATCTGTAGCAGAGCAACAGTTAGCACCTTGGTTAAAGTTTACCACAAAACGACGGAACGGTGCAACACCTTCAGTTGAATAAGTAATAGCACCCGGAGACGCGAAATAACGATCACCCGGAGCAATAAAGATACCACCTAAAGGTGCAGATGTACTTGGAAGAGCATATGCGGTAAGCGAAGTAGTCGCTCCACCAAAATTGATGAATCCATTAGTACAGATATTTACAGAAGTAAAGTTAGAACCATAATAGTTGAACGTAAATGGCAAGGTAGCTGTTTGGTATGAATCATCACCTGTAAATGCTGACGAAGGTGATGTCATTGAGCTTAAACCATATGTTGTAGGAACGACAGTGTATGTAGTACCAGTAGATGCACTTACTAATGAACTTAATGTTGTAGTTCCACCAGGACAAACTGTATAAGTAGAAGCAGAAGCTATAGCATAAATAGCAGTACCAACAGTTACAGTTTTTGTGGTAGTAGCAGCACATCCTGCTGCACTTGTACCTGTAATAGTATACGTAGTAGCAGACGATGGTAAAGCACTAACTGATGCACCTGTTGTGGCACTTAAACCAGTTGATGGAGCCCAAGAATATGTAGCAGCACCACTTGCAGTTAAAGTTACAGAACTTCCACATGCTGCTGCTGTGGTAGGAGATACAGAAAGTGAAGGTGTAGCATTAACAGTAACTACTCTTGTTACGTAACATCCACTAACATTATAAGTAATAGTAGCAGTACCTGCCGCAACAGCAGCAATATCACCAACACCAAAATCTTCTACTGCAGCAACCGATGAGTTACTACTAGACCAAACACCACCAGGTGTTGTACTTGTCCAAGAAGTAGTAGATGTAGCACCTGCAGTACATAGAGATGTTATACCACCTGTAATAGCTGCCGGTGTAGTATTAGTAACAGTAATTATAGCGCTATTACTACAACCACCCGTTGTACCTATTACTGTATAAGTCGTAGTAGCACTAGGTGTAGCATTTACAGTTGCACCAGTAGAGGCACTAAGACCTGAAGAAGGCAACCAAGAATATGATGTAGCACCACTAGCAGTAATAGCTAAAGGAGAGCCAGTAGAACAATACGTACCAGATGTAGGTGAAAGGCTTACAGTAAAACCACCATCCACAACATTTAGTACATATGTAGCAAATCCACAAGAAGGATTAGAATATGATATAGTTACTACTCCTGAAGACACACCCGTAACCAAACCACCACTTGTTACCGTTGCTACTCCGTCATCAGAGCTACTCCATGAGCCACCAGTACCGTCTGTACTAAGTAGCATTGAACCTGGTAAACACAAAGTAGTAGATGCTCCTGTTATAACAGAAGGAGTTGTATTTTGGGTTATTTCAGTGGTTGCAGTATTAGTACAACCAGATGCATCAGTACCAGTTACAGTATAGGTAGTAGATGCTGCAGGTGAAGCATTTACAGAAGCACCAGTACTTGCACTCAATCCGGCAGCCGGGCTCCAGCTATAAGAAACGGCAGTACCTGAAGCGCTTAAACCTACAGGAGATCCAGCACTACAGAATAAGGCAGAAGTAGGTGAAACCGAAACTGATGGGAATGATATAGTTTTTGTAGCGGTACCAGTACAACCGTTGGCATCAGTACCAGTTACAGTGTAAGTAGTAGCAATAGTTGGTGTAGGTGTAACAGTAGCACCTGTGGTAGCTGTTAAGGCAGTAGCAGGAGACCATGAGTATGTAGAAGCTCCACTTGCTGTCATTGGAGTACCACTACACACAACTGAAGGAGCTATGCTTACTGTTGGAGGTGTATATCTTGTAATAGTTCTTGACGCAGTACCAGAACAACCTGTACTAGGATCTGTCATTGTTACTGTGTATGTTCTAGTAGCAGTTGGTGTTACTACACTAGTAGTACCGGTAGTAGCACTTAAATCTGTAGCAGGAGACCATGCATATGTTGGTGCTGCTATATAAGGATAGAATCTCCATGCTTCATGTGTAGCAGCAGAAATAGTATAAGTAGCTAAGTTTCTACCAGGCGCTGTAACACCAGAACTACCTGCAATATTTTGAATACCAATAGTAGAGTTATTACCCAAATTTGAGTAATTCACCATAATATCAATTAAATTACTTGTTTCATATAGTATAATTTGACCTGCCCACAAATCTGATGCAGTACAACAGTTAGCACCTTGGCTAAAGTTTACAACAAATCGACGGAAAGGAGCAACACCTTCAGTTGAATACGTTATAGCGCCCGGAGATGCAAAATAACGATCTCCCGGAGCTATAAATACACCACCTGCTGGAGCTGAAGATGTTGGTAATGAATAGGCAGTAAGTGTGGTTGAAGAAGTTCCGAAATTTATAAATCCATTTGTACAAATATTAACTGAAGTATAGTTAGATCCATAATAATTGAATGTAAATGGAATTGTTGCTGTTTGATAGGAATCATCTCCGGTAAAAGCAGAAGATGGTGAAGTAAGTGTACTAAGAGCATAAGTTGTACTTGCAACGCTGTATGTTGCACTCACAGCCACGCTAGCTGTCATAGTAGCAGAAGCACCCGGACAAACTGAATATGCTGTAGATACTACGTATGGTGCAACAGAAGTTCCTACACCAACTAGTTTTGTAGCAGTTGAAGAACAACCAGAAGCTGTTCCTGTTACAGTATATGTTGTAGCACTAGATGGGTTAGCTGTTACCGACGCACCTGTAGTAGCACTAAGACCTGTTGAAGGTGCCCAAGTATAAGTAGATGCTCCACTTGCCGCAATAGTTACACCAACGCCGCCACAAGCCGCAGCAGTACCAGACGGTGTTACTGTTAATACAGGAACTGCAGTTACACTTACTACCCTAGTAACATAACAACCGGATGCTGTATTAGTAAATGTAATAGTTGCTGTACCAGCAGCTGCGCCGCCAACAACTCCACCTGAAGTTACTGTAGCAACTGACATATTACTAGATGACCACGTACCTGGTGTAGATGCATTAGTCCAAGTTGTTGTTGAGTATTGACAGATTGTAGTACTACCACCTGTAATGGCTGCAGGTGTAGTGTTAGTAACAGTTACGGTAGTACTGTTTCTACATCCTGATGTATTATTAGTGCCGTATACAGTGTAAACAGTAGTTGCAGAAGGTGATGCATTTACTGAGGCAGCATTAGGGTTATCTAATCCTAATGAAGGACTCCACAAGAAAGTATCAGCACCAGACGCCACCAATGCCAACGGGCTGCCAGAAGAACAATAAGAACCAGACGTAGGTGAAACACTTACGGTAATACCAGCACCAGATACCACTATTGGTAAAGTAACAGTACCGCAGGTAGCATTACTATAAGTTAGCGTTGCAGTACCGGCAGCATTACCATAAACTATACCTGCAGGATCTACAGTAATAATTGCAGGGTCTGATGTACTCCATGTACCACCAGTACCATATTGCACCATTGGGGCAACACCTGGAAAACATAAAGTATCATCACCAGCAATATATGGAGTAATAGGAGATGTAGTATAATTGAAAGTAATTATAGAGGTAGCTGTAGCAGTACAACCATTTGCTGCTGTACCTGTTACAGTGTAAGTTCTTGTAGAAGTTGGGGAAGCGTTTACAGTTGCACCTGTTGTAGCATCTAGGCCTGTTGATGCAGACCACGTGTAAGTAGATGCACCCGAAGCAGTAATAGCTACCGGACTTCCGGCAGGACTTACTAAGGTAGCACCACAAAAAGTAGCTGCCGAAGGCGTAGCTGTTACAGTTGGAGTAGCATTTACTGTCACTACCCTAATTACCGCACATGAACCAAGAGTATAAGATATAGTTGTAGTGCCGGCTGTAGAACCATTTACAACACCGCCACTTGTTACAGTAGCTACTGTTGTATTTGTACTAGACCATGTACCACCACCTGTAGTACTTGCTAAAGTTGTTGTTCTACCTTCACATACAGTAGCTGTTCCGGTAATTGCATTAGGAGTTAGGTTAGCTACCGCAGTTGCTGTGTTAGGACAACCGTTAGCACCTATACCAGTTACGGTATATGTAGTAGTAGATGTTGGCGTTGCAGTTACTGTAGCACCTGTAGTAGCACTTAAGCCAGTAGAGCTAGCCCAAGTATATGTAGATGCACCAGAAGCGGTGAAAGTGGCTGGAGTACAACCCGGAGCACCAGCTACAGTAACAGTAGGTGCAACAGCGGCAGGGCAAAATCTATAAACCTGGTTATTACCAGGCCATGTAGAAATACCAGTAGTAAAAGTAGATGATGATATTGTAGGATTAGTTCCAGATCCATTTAAAACAAAATAGTCACTAGAACTATTAGATATACCAATAGTAGCACTTGCAGAAGCAGTAGTAGGACTAGAATAAATATATTCTATTATATTAGATGTTTCATACAACTTAACCTGAACAGTACATGCAGCAGTGGCTCCAAAAACCACCCAGCCATTAAACTGTATAGTAAATACTCTGTCAGGGGCTGTTCCAGAGGTCAGGTAACTACCCGACTTACCGGCACCGTTCAAGTCATCCCAAAACCACGATAGCATACCTGCACCTACATTGGTTGCGTTAGCTGTGGTATTACCCCGCGATTGGGCAGCAGTTACTGTAGGAGCCGAACCCGCCACTGCTGTATTTCTTAACGATAGCCAACCATTAGACCCCGCCGAAAGCTGGGTATAGTTTGTTCCACAAAAGTTGAAAGTAAACCCAATGGGGATACTAGTAGTTGCACCATCATCTGATAGCACTCCTCCACTTAGTGCAGTACCACCACTTATTGACGAGAACGTTCCCGTTGTGGCCAAAAATTTGTAGGTACTAGTTGTTTGAGCAGAGACTACCACACTCAAACACATCATAACTAATAGTAAATAAACCTTTCTCATATTCCCTCTGTTGTTGTATAACTATTTATTTATTTTCAGAACATTTAAAAAAGAATGCTAAAAACCAATCTCAATGAAATTGTGCTTAATTAAGCAACTGAATACACACATTACAACTGCTAAAATTGTTATCTAAACATTAAATGCTCTCTCTCAAAGTTAAAAATTAGGTTAAAAAAATTACAGCTTCCAAGACAATCGTATTAAATAAAATAATAACTTATTTTCTGCTTTCTAATGCATCTACTATTAAATACTTAGAATAAAAGAACGTCAATCTACATTTAAAATAATTATATTAATAATAATCTAAATGCACATTTATATGATTTAAAAAAGATAAAAACTAAAAAATAGCAGAAAAAGAAACACATAATATATTTTATAAACTATAATTAATAGCTTGCAAAAGGATAAAATTTATTACCTAGAACTTCATTTTTGTTAAGAAAAATAGAAAACAAAAGTCCCTTTAACGAGACTTTAACACAAAAGAACACCTATAGAACTACTTCTACCAATCAATTTAAATAAATAAAAATGTGTAAATGTTATTTTGAAAAAAAATATTTAACTACTAGTTAAAACAAGTAATCTGAAAAAATAATGAACCTTATCCCTTTTGGTTCATAAAAAGTGGAAGAAAATGATTGTAGTAAACAAGGGTTAATTTCGCATTCTAAAACGCTTAGAATGATCATAGCTTACGATACATTATATAAGTACACATATTCTATTTTCAAAGCCATTGGCTGTAGTAATATAGATGCCGCCACGGCAACAAATACGCTTTTATCGGCCGACTTAAGAGGCATAGACAGTCATGGTGTGGCAAGACTTAGCGGCTACATCAGGTTATGGGAGGCTGGCAGAATAAATCCCACACCAAATATTAGAATAATACATGAAACACCTTCAACAGCAGTAATAGATGGCGATGCAGGTCTTGGACTAGTAGTAGCCCCTTTTGCTATGCAAATAGCCATTAATAAAGCAGCACAGGTAGGTACAGGCTGGGTAAGCGTGAGTAATAGCAATCACTTTGGTATAGCTGGTTATCATGCCATGATGGCTTTAGAACACGACATGGCTGGAATAGCCATGACCAATGCAAGCGCACTGGTAGCGCCTACCTTCTCTAAAGAGCGTATGCTAGGCACTAATCCTATTGCCGTGGCTATACCTGCTGGGCAGCAACCACCATTTGTAGCAGACTTTGCTACCACTACAGCTGCCAATGGAAAGTTAGAAATACTACAACGTAAGGGTGAAGACACACCAACAGGATGGACTATAGACCATGAGGGCAATGACAGTACAGATGCTAATATCTTAAAGAAAAATGGCCTTTTATTACCTCTTGGTAGCGATCGTGAACATGGCAGCCATAAAGGCTATGCACTAGGTAGTATAGTAGATATATTTAGTGCAGTATTTAGTGGTGCCAGTTATGGCCCTTGGGCACCTCCATTTCCTGCCTATGTACCTATGCCTGAAAATATGCCGGGCAAAGGATTAGGACACTTCTTTGGAGCCATGAGAATTGATGCATTCAGGCCTGCTGAAGAATTTAAAGCACATATGGACAATTGGATAAACAGATTCCGAAATGCCACGCCTATAGACCCAAATAATAAAGTACTTATACCCGGCGACCCTGAGCGAGAATATGAGCAAATAAGAAGAAAAGAGGGGATACCCTTAAATGACATAGTCTATAACGACTTGATAGAAATAGGCAAAAAAATGGGTGTTGAGCTTTTATAGCCAACACCCATTTTAATTATATACTAAACGCCTATTTAAGAGCCAATGCAATTACTTCACTAGCATCATTTACATAATGAAATTTAACCCCTTTTATATAAGCCGGGTTTATTTCTTCAACATCTTTTTCATTCTGCTTAGGCATTATTATTTCTTTCAGTCCTGCACGCTTTGCGGCAAGGGCTTTTTCTTTAATACCACCTACTGGCAATACCTGACCGCGTAGTGTTATCTCTCCCGTCATAGCCAAAAACGGCTTGACTTTTTTACCGGTAAAGGCAGATGCGAGAGCTGTTAGCATAGTAATTCCTGCACTTGGCCCGTCTTTAGGAACAGCACCTTCCGGCACATGGATATGAATGTTACTCTCCTCAATTTTTTCAAGTGGAATATTATACTGGGCACTATGTGCTTTTAAGTAAGATAAGGCTGCTGTAGCACTTTCCTTCATTACGTTTCCTAAGTTACCTGTAAGTGTTACTCCACCCTTACCTTTTGATAAAGACGTTTCAATAAACAGTATATCGCCACCTACAGCCGTCCAAGCTAAGCCCACAACTACCCCTGGTGGATGCCCTTTAGCATACAATTCATTAGTAAATCTAGGCTTACCCAATATCTCCTCTATTTGCTCAGGAGTAACTGTAGAATTAACCTTTTCTTCTAGTGCCACATGCTTAGCTACCGATCTCATTATAGCAGCCATCATCCTATCTAGCTCCCTCACCCCACTCTCTCTGGTATAGCCTTGTATTACCTTAGCTATTACTTTATCATTCAGCTTTAATGGCACCTTAGATAGTCCATGGCTTTCCTTTTGTTTAGGCACCAGATGGCGCTTAGCTATTTCAATTTTTTCTTCCGCCGAATAGCCTGAAAGCTGTATTATTTCCAATCTATCTCTTAGCGCAGGCTGTATATCAGAAAGGCTGTTAGCTGTGGCTATAAACAACACCTTAGATAAGTCATACTCTAGCTCCAGATAGTTATCATAGAATGTACTGTTTTGTTCTGGGTCTAGCACTTCTAATAATGCCGAACTTGGATCTCCTCTAAAGTCTTTACCTATTTTATCTATCTCATCAAGAATAAAAACCGGATTAGACGATTTTATCTTTCTTAAAGACTGTATAATGCGTCCCGGCATAGCACCTATATAAGTTTTTCTATGCCCTCTCAATTCACTTTCATCATGAAGTCCGCCCAAACTAAGGCGCACATATTTCCTGTTGATAGAATTAGCTATGCTACGACCAAGAGATGTTTTACCAATACCCGGAGGACCTACAAAGCATAGTATAGGCGACTTCATATCTCCCTTCAACTTTAATACAGCCAAGTATTCTAGTATTCTATCTTTTATCTTGTCCATACCGTAGTGGTCAGCATCTAGCACTTGTTGTGCTCTACGCAAATCATAGCTATCTTCGGTATAGTTGCCCCAAGGCAAATCAAGCATTAAGTCTAGGTGGTTATAAATAACTGAATAGTCAGGAGTGCTAGGATGCATCCGCTCTAGCTTTTCTATATTCTTCTTAAATAGCTCTTTAGCTGCCTCTGTCCACTTTACTTCTTCAGCACGTTTTTGTAAATCTTTTATTTCGCGTTCATTGGGGTCTCCACCTAATTCTTCGCGTATAGACTTCATTTGCTGTTGCAAAAAGTACTCTCTTTGCTGTTTATCTATATCGGCTCTCGTCTTATTAGTAATCTCATTTTTAAGCTCTACTAGCTGCAATTCTGCTTGCAATAATTGCAACAATTTCTCTGCCCTTAGTTGCACATTATTCTCTTCTAGCATAGCCTGCTTCTCTGTTAGCTTTACAGGAAGATTTGAAGCAATAAAATGCATCAAAAAAGACTGTTGCTCAATATTCTTTAACACTATAGATGCCTCATTAGGCACATTAGGAGACTGCTGTGCTATCCTTTCAGAATAATCTTTTATAGACGACACCAATGCATTAAACGAAGGATCGTCCTTAGGATACACATCTTCCAAATACTTTACTTTAGCAGTAAAATAGGGCTCAGTTTGTACAAACTTATCTAGCTGAAAACGCATACGCCCCATTATAAAAATGGTAATGTTGCCATCCGGCATTTTTATTTGCTTTACTACCTTAGCCAAAGTACCTACCTGATATACATCCTCTGCTCCGGGGTCGTCGTTACTACTATCTTTCTGGGCTACAACACCTATCCATTTATCACCCTTCTGTGCCTCTGCTATTGCTTTTATAGATTTATCTCTAGCTACGGTTATAGGTAATACTACATTAGGGAATAGTACAGTATTTCGCAAAACAACTATTGGCAACTCCTTAGGAATCGATTTCTTCTCCTTATCATCCATTTCATCCTCACCCAATGGAACTATAGGCATAAACTCCATTTCCTGCTCATTCTGACCAAATATCATATAAAATATTAATTCATTTAAGACATAATGTCAATATTTCAATCCGAAACATGACATGCATTAAGGTAAAGATAATGTTCAATAGCTATGCCAAAGACTAAAAACTGTAATTTTTGCAGTCATTTGTTACATTTACCTTTGTAATAACAAAAAATACAGCTTTATGAAACTACGCTCACTTATTGTTGGCATACTACTATCTACCGGATGCCTTCTAGCCACACATACAAGCATTGCACAGCCCGGAGACAACTTAGTATTGGGCAGAGTATATATAACAAATGCGCTGAACGGAGGCATACTTTCTACTGCCAATGTAAAGTATACACTTACCGATGCTAGTAAATTTGGCATACCTCGCTATTCTCTATTCTTCAACATAGGTAAAATGTTTCACTATAATTTTAATGAAAACTTCGGTATCATTAGCGGAATAGACATTAAAAATATCGGTTACATTACCAAACCCAACTGGCCTGTATCGGGCTATGCAGCTTCCGACGATATAAAAATAAAGCGTCGCGTTTACACTATTGGCATACCATTAGGCGTTAAGTTTGGAAACCTTAGAAACCATGGCTTTTACGCATTTGCAGGTGGTGGCATTGATATTCCTTTTAACTACAAGGAAAAGCTATTTCATGGTGGCAAAAAAGAAAAATTCAACGAATGGTTTAGCGACCGTACTCCGGCCATAATGCCTTACTTATTTGCTGGCGTCCGCCTTCCTAACAGACTTCGACTAACCGTTTCTTACTATCCTAATAACTTCATGAATACCGAATTTGTAGATAAAAATGTAGGCAAACCCTACTATTATGATGATGTTAATCTTATAAACGTAAGTTTGGGATACGAACTAAAACGCGGCTATTCTAAGATGTTTAACTGGAAGTCTAACCACAAATCGAACAATGCGGCCAATACTAAAGAAATCTA
This sequence comes from uncultured Flavipsychrobacter sp., assembly GCA_964461535.1. Taxonomy (GTDB): domain Bacteria; phylum Bacteroidota; class Bacteroidia; order Chitinophagales; family Chitinophagaceae; genus Flavipsychrobacter. Next base: position 14,854 of record CAYWUY010000033.1, on the reverse strand, counting down.
GTAAGCCAATATCTATTAGTATATAGATCACTATGCATAAAAAACAAATGAATATTATATTATTAGGCAGTGGCTATAGCATTTACAATATTTAGCTTCTATATTTACAGTATAATATTTAAACACACCAAACACAACATAAGGAAGAAGCTATCAGACACGGCAACTACTTCCATCATTTCAGGAAAGTAGCTCTCTATGGGCTACTTTTTCATTTGTGGATATCTTCCCCACAGCAAAAATAGGTAGGAGTATTTTTTGCACTACTTTTGGAAACACAATTGAAATAGCAAAAAATAAAACAACATATATGGCAGACGATAAACTGAAAGTGCTGAAGCTGGCAATGGAAAAAATCGAGAAAGACTACGGTAAAGGCTCGGTTATGATGCTAGGCGAAAAATCGCAGGATAATCTCGACGTAATCAGCAGTGGCTCTTTAGGACTAGATGTAGCACTGGGTGTAGGTGGTTTTCCAAGGGGTAGAATCATTGAAATATACGGCCCAGAATCTTCAGGTAAAACTACTATAGCAATACACACTATAGCCGAGGCACAGAAAAAAGGCGGTATATGCGCTATAATAGATGCTGAACATGCTTTTGATGCTGCTTATGCTCGCAAACTAGGTGTAGACGTAGATAGTCTAATAATATCTCAACCAGATTACGGCGAGCAAGCCCTTGAAATTGCAGACCGCTTAATTTCTTCAGGAGCTGTAGATGTAGTGGTAGTAGACTCAGTAGCAGCACTAGTGCCTAAGGGTGAGCTTGAAGGTGAAATGGGTGAAAGTAAAATGGGTTTACAAGCACGCTTAATGAGTCAGGCTTTACGTAAACTAACCGCTACTATTTCTCGTACAGGTTGTTGCTGTATATTCATTAACCAGTTGCGCGAAAAAATTGGTGTAATGTTTGGCAACCCTGAAACTACTACAGGTGGTAATGCCCTTAAATTCTATGCATCAGTGCGTCTTGATATTCGCCGTGTAAGCCAAATTAAAGATGGCGATGTAGCTAATGGTAACCGCACTCGCGTAAAGGTTGTAAAAAACAAAGTAGCCCCTCCATTCCGTCAAGTAGAATTTGATATCATTTTCGGTGAAGGCGTTAGTAAAGTAGGAGAAGTAATAGATATGGGTGTAGAACTTGGCATACTTCAAAAAAGCGGCTCTTGGTTTAGTTATAATGATGGAAAAATAGGCCAAGGAAGAGATTCTGTAAAACAGTTCTTGCGCGATAATCCTGAAATGATGGAAGAAATTGAACAAAGAATTAGAGAAGCATTACAAACTACTGCATAGTAGTATGTAATGGTTATACTACAAATAATTAAGGCGCTGCAAATTTGTAGCGCCTTAATTATTATATGCCTATTATCTAGCTCTTAATTGCAGGTATGTAGTGGATTATCATAATTATCACTTTGATCTTCCATCACCTCATTATCTATGCATTTAAAATCTTTTTCCAATAATAAAAATAGCCCACCCTCTTTACCATTATCAATAGTAGCATTATAGCCAACGGTATCACTTGAGGTCCACTCCGCCACTATAGAGGCGGGTACATACATTGTAACTTTATTACCTTCCATTCCTGCCGATAAAGTAGTGGCTGTACCACTCTTCGCTAATGCATATATCAGCTCTCCGGTAGGCATTGTTGTCTGCTCTTCTAAATAACCTGTAGCACCAAAAGTAGCCACCTCAGTTTTACTTAATCGTATTCTTATAGAATTACCTTTGATTCTTATTTTCATTTTTACTTGTCTTTTATTCTATGATAACCACTATAGATATTAAAACTATCTTTCTTTACAAAGCCAATTAGGGTAATATTCCACTCCTCAGCCATTTGCACTGCAAGGCTAGATGGTGCACCTACTGCAATTACTACCGACACACCTAGTACTGCCGCCTTCTGCATCAACTCAAAACTAACTCTCCCACTAAGTACAAGTATAGGCGAAGCCACTGCATTTGTTATAGCATATCCTATCAATTTATCTAAAGCATTATGCCTACCCACATCTTCCCTAGAAACCAGTAAATCTCCTAACTCATTAAATACGGCGCATCCATGTATACTACCCGTCTGCTGAAAATACTCCTGCGAAGCCCTTAATACATCTGGCAATGTATGCACCAAGTCGGTAGATAAACACACATTATCATACGGATACTTATCTGCAATAGTACACATAGCCTGAATTGCATCTATCGAAGCTTTACCACATATACCACAGCTAGATGTTGTATAAAAATTACGATCTAACTTTTGTTTTTGCCACACTAATCCTTCCCTTAAGGTTACCTGTATTCTATTTAAGCCTACAGCTTCTACCTTAGCTATATCGCCAAATGTTTCTATAATTCTTTCTGTAAATAAAAAACCTACAGCTAGTTCTTCATCGTTTCCGGGAGTACGCATAGTTACTGCTACTACCTCTTTATGCAAATGTTCACCTACAGTATATGCAATAGAAACTTCTAATGGCTCTTCTACCACCACTATATCATCTACAGACAGCATAGACTGACTGGTAGACTTAAGTAATAATATTGTTTGAGTAGCGCGAGACATACTACAAATGTAACAACTATGCTACTAAGCAAAAAAGAAGGGTTCAGATAATTATTACCTGAACCCATACACAAAAGCTTTGTATTACTTTACAGCGCTTATTTATTACCAAACTTAGCAGTGTAGTCGTTAATGCTGTGCTGAAGAATTTTTTTAGCTAAACGAGCATTTTGAAACTCTTCAATTTTTACTACCTTATTTTCAAGTCTTTTGTACTCTTCAAAAAAGTGACGAAGCTCGTCAATAAAATAAGGAGGCAACTCACTAATATCGTTTATGTGTGCTACACTCATGTCGTTAGCAGCTACCGCTATTAATTTATCATCAGCTTCGCCTTGATCTAACATTCGCATAACACCTATTATTTTAGCCTCTACAATACACAAGGGCTGCATATCTATCTGAGACAAAACAAGAATATCTAGCGGATCATTATCGTCGCAATACGTACGAGGCACAAAACCATAGTTGGCAGGATAGTAAACAGAAGAATACAATACTCTATCTAATTTCAACATTCCGGTTTCTTTGTCTAACTCATATTTTGCTCTTGAGTTACGTGGTATCTCAATTACCGCATTCACTACATCCGGAGTTTTATCTCCATAACTTATCGAGTGCCAAGGATTAAAATTCATTGCTTACTAATTGTATTTTTATTATATTATATATGTTTATTACCGTCTTTCAGGGCGCAAAAATAATAACTACATCTTTAACCTCTATTAAGAAATGAAGTATTATTAAGCTCTTTTCTTAAATGTTTTGCTAATTTGGTAGCTACAAGGCCATCATATAACCTATTATTTAGCTATCATATCCAAAAACTCATCTTCAGTCAATATAGCAACCGTACCTAACTTTTTTGCTTTTTCTAATTTCGATCCTGCATCCTCTCCCACTACCAGGTAGTTTAATTTAGCATTTACACTTCCCGATATCACGCCCCCCTTTTCTTCTACCATAGCTTCAGCAGCACTTCTTTTTAACTTACTTAGTGTGCCGGTAAATAAAAATGTTTTGCCAGATAATATGCCCTCTGCTTGTATGCCTTTTTGCTGATTAACCAAATTAACTCCTACAGTTTCCAGCGTATCTAGCATTTTTCTATTTTCATCTCTATGAAAAAAGTCAGCAACTGATGTTGCTACTTTAGGGCCTATATCCTCCAAGGTTGATAAACGTTCTATATCCCAGTCATAAAACTCTTTAATGTGGCTCACGGCATTAGCTAAAGTTTTAGCGGTAGTTTCACCAACAAACCTGATGCCCAAGCCATATATCAGCCTATTAAGCGTTTGTGTTTTAGACTGTTCTATAGCCTGCTGCATATTAGATATAGATTTATCTCCAAACCCACCCAAAGCGCGCACTCTATCCCAATCTATATGGTATATAGAGGGTATATCAGTAAGTATACCTTGTTCAAAGAATTTTTGAATATTAGCACCTCCTAAATTGCGTATATCCATCGCGTCTTTACTCACATAATGTATCATGCGCTCCGCTACTTGCACAGGGCAGCTTATATTTATACATCGCCATGCAGCTTCATCTGCTTGCTTTTCTAATGCACTCTTACACACAGGACACTCCGTAGGAAATACAATATCCTTTTCATCACCCGTTCTTTGTTCAGATATAGACCTTACTATATACGGAATAACATCTCCTGCTCTTTCTACCAATACCTTATCACCTATCTTTAAATCCTTCTCCCGTATCACATCTTCGTTAAACAACGATACTGACGATACCGTAACACCACCAATAGGCACTGGGGTAATTTTTGCTACAGGCGTTATAGCTCCGGTACGCCCTACTTGAAATTCTACATTTTGCAAGGTACTGGTAGCTTGCCTAGCCTTAAATTTAAAAGCTACTGCCCAACGCGGGTGGTGGGTAGTCATACCCATTTTTTCTTGTAGCTGTATGCTATTTACCTTTATCACCAAACCATCTACTTCAAATGGCAAGTCATCTCTCAAAGCCTCAAAATCAGTACAGGCGGCTATTACCTCAGTTATATCCTTACACACTTTCATTTCCTTAGCAGGAGAAGGAAAGCCTAAATGATACAACCATTGTAGTGCACCATAATGGGTATTCAATTGTTGTGGCCTATCGGCACCCGGCACCAAAGTATAATCGCTAATATGGTATAACACTGCGCTTAAGCCCCTTTTACGTACTTCAACTGGGTCTAATATTCTTAATGTACCCGATGCTGCATTTCTTGGATTGGCTAATGGTGCTAAACCTTCCGCAATACGATATTCGTTATAAGCTTCAAATACTTTTTTATGAATAACTACTTCACCTCTAATTTCTATTTGCTGAATACCACTCTCCTTAAACTTAGCAGATAGTGGTACCGATTTTATTTGCTTGGTGTTAATCGTCACATCCTCACCCATCACACCATCGCCACGCGTAGCACCTCTTACCAAGTGGTTATCTTCATATATAACCGATATGCTAGCACCATCATACTTAGGCTCTACACAATATTCAATTTCGCTAGTACCGGCCAGATCCTTACATCGCCTGTCCCAGTCTAATAAATCTGTTGCATTATAGGTATTATCTAGGCTAAGCATAGGCACTAGATGGCTCACAGTTGGAAACCTTTCACTAAGCCCTTTAGCTATGCGCTGTGTAGGAGAATCTCTGGTAACTAACTCAGGATGAGTTTGCTCCAGTTGTTGTAATTGTTTAAAGTATGCATCATATTCTTTATCGCCCAACACTGGCTCGCTATCTACATAATATCGCTTATCAGCATAATTAATAACAACTTTTAAATGCTCAATTTTGCTGGCATCTGTAATATTCGGTTCTTTCTCTAATACAAGTTTAGACAGTTCGAATGAACTAAATGGCTCGTTGTGTGTATGCATATAAAATATAGAAAATTTACAGCCCCTACTACATACTACTTTTAAGATTTAGCAGCGTAATCTTAGAGGCTCGTTTTGCAGGCACCCATGCGGTTGCAATACCCACAAAAATAATAGTACCAAGTATCAAAAAAATATCTTTAGGCAATATCAAAACAGGATATACTTCAGTAACAAATCCCTCACTAATTTTCACCAAATGAAACGTACTTTGCGCCCAACAGATAACTATACCAAGGGTCACACCAATGCTACCACCAATAAGAGACCACGTAATCCCTTCTAGTAAAAAAATATTCCTCACCGTATGTGGCTCTGCACCCATAGTGCGCAGTATAGCCATATCTTTTTGCTTTTCTATGGTTAGCATTGCCAATGCACCCACCATACTAAAAGAAGCAATGCACATAATGAATATCATAATTAAACGCATCATCAGCCCTTCTATCTTTAGCATCATGTAAAAGGTTCTATTTTGTTCAAACCTACTCTCTACTTTGTATTTTGAGCCTAGTAGTTTTAACAATGCAGCTTTTACATCATTGGCTTCTCCTGTAGTGGTACTTATCTCAATTGCAGAGAAATAACCAGCCTTCCCAAATAAATTTTGAACAGCTTGTATAGGAGCAAGTATGTATTTAGCGTCAAACTCACTTTGCACTTCAAAAACACCACCGGGATGCAGCTGCAAAGATTGAAAAGCATTTACAGGGTCTAACTCAGGATTGGTAACACTTGCATTAGGATAATTAACTAGAATAGAACTAAAATCATCTCTATGATCGGCACCTAACTCATAAGCCACATATAAGCCTGCTATACACTGTGGTATAATACCATTTTTTACTATTGGAGCACCTTCTATATAGCTGGCAACAGTGTTTACATTAAAATAGTTATTATCAATACCCTTCAGCACTACTGGTTTATATCGTTGTGCTGCTGATGTATCCAATCTATTATTTTCTACAGCCAGTACATTATCCTCTATAGTACAAGACACTTGCTTTACCCCCTTAACATTTTGTACTGCAGCAAGCTGTTGAGGAGATAGCTGCATAAACTTACCCTTTGCAGGCATCACCTTAACATCTGGGTAAAAGGCTTTGAATAGCTCTTTATTTAAATCATCAAATCCATTGAATACCGATGATACTATAAACATTGCAGCGCTTACTACAGCTATTGCCCCCATGCTTATACGCGATAGTATAGGCACAGCATTGGCACTACGCTTTCCGCGCAAGTACCTTTTTGCAATTTGCCAAGATAGCCACCATCTCATTACTCTCCCGATTGCGATGTTGTATTGCGTGCGTCTCTTTCTTCTTTAATCTGCTGAAAAATGGCTTCCATTTTAAATACATGGTCTAATGTATCGTCTTCAAAGAAGGTTAAAAAAGGCACTCTACGCACCTGATTTTTAACACGCATACCTAGCAGCTTTCTCCACTCACCTGTACGTGCTATTATATCTTTCAACAACTGCTCTTTATCCTTTATTTGGAAAAAACTTAAATAAATTCTTGCTTCTAAAAGATCGGGGGTAACAGAAACTTTTGATATTGAAACCATTCCTCCATCTATAATATTGATGCGTTCTTTCTGAAAAATGGCATTCATCTCCTCGTTCATCAATTGCGCTACCTGTTTTTGTCTTTTACTTTCTTCCATATCGCAAAGATACTTAATAACCTAGTGTATTGTTTAAAGTGTGGATACTCTTAGGCCTCTTACATTCAAATAACTATATATAACATATATCGAATTGTCAGTTTTTATGGAAATTATTGTAGTAATTTAGTACTACACTCGTCTTTAATTGCATAGCTAATGTTTCAAGATTCCTCAAATGAATTGGATAAAAAAGTAACCAGAAAACGGGATACTGTACTCAAATTCGACTTTTCAGAATCTATAAAAAAAGAGAACGAGGCTAAAGAAACCTATTTTAGAAAAGTAGTAGAGCAAACTGAAGCTATAATAATCACCTTCGATCTTAAAGGGAAATTAATTACAGCAAATTCTTCAGCCGAGCAGAATTTGGGTTATGGTATAGATGAATTGGAAGAGGCTTACTTACATAGCTTACTAACAGAGCAACATAAACACGAGTTTACCAGTGCTATTTTACCTAATATCAGCAAACTACAAAGCTATCAATACACCTTAACTTTTACTACGAAACAAGGCAAACGAAAAGTATGGTTATGCCACAGCAACCTTTTTACTGAGGCCGAGCATGAACCCATAATAATACAATTTGCACAAGACATTAGTAATAGAGTAGAGCAAGAAGAATTACTTAGAGTTAGCACAGAAACCTTTAAAAGTGCTTTCGACTATTCCGGCATAGGCATGGCATTAATAAGCCCATCCGGGCAAATACTAGATGCTAATAATGCGGTTTGCACCTTCACCGGCTACTCAAAAATAGAACTACTACAAAAAAACTTTCTAGACCTTACCCATCCCGATGATAACCATACCGACCTTAATCTGCTACACAAAATGCTTATTAAGGTCATCAACCACTATAGCATTGAAAAACGCTATATATCTAAGCACAACAAAATGTTGTGGGGGCTACATACTGTTTCTAAAGTAGCCCATACCGATGGGTCTCCAAAATTCTTTATACTACAAATAGTAGACATCACTAGAAAAAAACAACTTACTGATGAACTAAACAGACAAAATAGTGAGTTGGAAGCTGTTAAAACTAACCTTGTAAATAAAATAAACCAATTAGAAGAGCTCAACTATATTATAGCGCACAACCTTAGGGGGCCTGCAAATAATATGCGTATGCTTGTAGAAATGCTTAAGAATCAACACAACCCTGACGATAAGTCTGTATTCAAATTAGATATGGATGAGATTGTACAATATCTAGATGAGGGCAGCAGTTCTCTACTTGGCAGCTTAAATACACTTATGGATGTGGTGCAAATAAGTATGAACAAGTCTATACCTTATAACGATTGTAATACATTACAAATAATAGACGAAATACTTAACCAACTTAATACAGTCATTTTCGAGCATAATGTATCTATTCAGAAGAATATACAAGTCAAAAATATACACTACCCTAAGGTATTCTTAGAAAGCATATTATATAACCTCATTAGCAATGCCATAAAATACCACAGCACCACGCAACAGCCTCAAATAACCATTAGCACATACATAAGCAATAACAAAATAACCTTATCTGTAAAAGACAATGGTATAGGTATAGACCTTGAAAAATATGGCAATAAGCTATTTAAGCTCAATCAGGTTTTTCATACTGGCTATGACAGTAAAGGAGTTGGTCTGTTTATTACCAAAGCACAAATTGAATCCTTCGGGGGAAGCATTTCTGTAAAAAGTCAAGTAAGTGTTGGCACAGAGTTTATTGTAACTCTTTAAGCTCTCCACGCGGTTCTATCTCTACCTTTATTTTTACCAAAAACTATATTTATTAGTAATGTAATAACTAAAGCACCTGCTGTTGCTGCAATAATTTCATTGACTAAACTATTAGTGGAAAAATTTACGTATTTCAAAATAAATTTATTTCCCAGCCAACTACCAGCTATACCTAATATCACAGAAAAAACCATACCAAACCCCCTCCCTCTCAATATTAAATCGCACAATGCACCGGCTACAGCACCTATAAGTATTACCATTAGTAATGGCTTCCATTCAGCAAAAGAAAATAAAAGTAGATTGCTCATATTTGTTTTTTAATAAAAATATACATTATTAATAAACAATACAAAACGCATACGCATCAATAACATCTTATTAAAGTATACAAAAACTGAAACCATTATAAAAACATTAAGAGTTTAGCCTTACTACTAAAAAAATAGCAGTATATATTTTAAGTATTTTTGTGCCCGATATGAAACGTTTTTTCGAGCATCTGGGCAATATAGTTTTAATGGTTAAAGGTGGCTTGACCAGACCCGAAAACTTTAAAGTATACTGGAAAGAGTTTATGGAACAATGCAACGACATTGGCATACGCTCCTTACCTATTGTATTAATCATATCTGTATTCTTGGGCATGGTACTTACTATACAAACATCTTACCAGCTAGTTAGCCCTATTATTCCCCGCACCGTTATAGCAGGTATTGTTAGAGACTCAGCAATTCTCGAACTTTCACCCACGGTAATTTGCATAGTACTAGCAGGTGTTGTAGGCTCCAAAATAGCGTCAGAGCTGGGCAACATGCGCGTTAGCGAACAAATAGACGCTCTAGAAATAATGGGTATCAACTCTAAAACATACCTTATTATCCCTAAAATAGTAGCTGCTATGATTATGGTTCCTAGCCTTATTATTATTTCTATAGCAGTTAGTATTTGGGGTGGCTACATAGCCGGTATGTTTTCACATATCATCTCTAAAGAGCAGTTTTTTATGGGGCTTACCACCAATTTTCTACCCTTTAATCTTTTTTTCGCTATAATCAAGGCTTTTACTTATTCTCTCATAATATCAATTATACCTTCCTACTATGGCTACTTCGTAAAAGGTGGTGCACTTGAAATAGGTAGAGCATCTACAACATCGGTAATTGTAAGTTGTATTCTTATCCTCTGTGCCGATTACGGCCTATCCATAGCATTGCTATAAATAAAAAAACAGCCCAAGATTAGGCTGTTATAAATGAAAACGAAGAGGTTCTATTATATAATAAACTGCTAATTACCGCTTTGTTATACATTTTTCATAGGTGTATTGTAATAGGGTGGGTTTAAATAGTGATATGCATAGTTCATAATGTATGGTCTAAGGGGCTGCTTAAACGATTAGGTTTTAATTACTATGTAAAAATAGCCCCATAAATTATTCCAATAAATGCTATCTAGCGAAAATGCATTTTTCGTGCACGAAATGTATACTTTATCCTACGAAAGAAATAGACAAGCAAACATATATCATTAAAATACAATATAGATATAGATATATTCTAGTCTGAAATTAAGTCGTTATCCAGTAATGCTAATAGCTCATCTTTACTACTCTTACTTACAGCAAGCTCATGCCCATTAATAGTAATAACATTACCTGTATGTAAATATTTTACAATGCAGTTTAAGTTTACCAAATAAGATCTACTAATTTGAAAAAATGGATATGATTCTAACTGCTGCTTATATTTAGCAAGTGGATATGCACTAAAGACTGTTTCTGTTTTTGTTACAATTTTTGTACTACTATTTTGAGCCTCTAAATATATTATATCGCTAATGTTTTTATACTCTACTCCCTTTACATTAGGTATGCCTATTCTATTATCTAGCTCTGTCTTGGTTTCATAACCCTTTTTAGCATATATCCTTTTCAACGCCTTTTCCACTGCCACTTTAAGTTCTCCATCTTCTACCGGCTTCACCACATAACCGGCTGGTTGAAACTTAAACGCACTGTATGCAAACTCGGTGTAGGCAGTTACAAATATTACCTCTGCTTCTATTGTAGGTAGCATAGATAGTACATCTATTCCCGATTTCTCGGGCATAGATATATCCATAAATAAAATATCTACATCGTTATTTCTTAATACAGTCAACGCTTTAGTCCAGGTATTACAAACACCAACAATTTCAATTTCGGGATACAATTTTTGCACCAAATCATACAATAGCTCCGATGCCATTCTTTCGTCATCTACAATACAACACTTTACCATTTTATAACTTATTTCTTTATTATTATCACTATCACTTTTGTGCCACTTTCGGGTAATTGTTTATCTACATACTGAATTTCAATATTCATATTCTCGTACCTATTAAATATGTCTACCAGACTATCAATAAGGTTACTACCATACGATTCAGGTTTCTGGGTATTGCCTTTTGCTATAGCACTCCCTCTTTCTCTACCAACACCATCATCATCAATTTCGCATACTAGTGCTGTGCCTACCCTTTTAAAACTAATAAGTAAATTTCCTACTTCTTCTTTATGAAATAATCCGTGATCAATGGCATTTTCTACTAGTGGCTGTAATAATAAAGATGGAATCTTGGTAGTCATAACATCTATATTATCCTCTACATGTATAGCATAATTAAATTTATGATCAAACCTTACTCTCTGCAATAGAATATAGTTGGTTAAATTTTCTATTTCATCTTTAAGTAGTATATACTTATCTCTTGACGATTTTATGTATGCCCTCAGTAGCTTAGAAAACTTCATAACATGGTCATTCGCTTCAGCCATTTTACCCTTTCTGATAAAATACAAACTAGAGTTTAAGGTATTAAATATAAAGTGTGGGTTTATTTGAGAATACACTGATTTAAGTTCAATCTCCATTCTCATATTTCTTCGTTTATTAGCAACAGCTACCACTCTTATGGTTATAAAAACCACACCTACTATCATGAGAACAAAAAGCACTATTCCTCCTACCCACAATAAACGTGTACCAAATGAAGTTTCGTACCAGTTAGGTGTTATATATATGAATATTACTGGACTGCCAATTACAAAAGATTTATCCTTTACTTGAAGTTGTAATTTATAATAAACACCTGGCACCAAATTAGAAGGTACTGTAAAATAATTACCAGGCACATCAACCCATACTCCTCCATCAAACCTATATGAAAACTTTGGCTCTCCATCACCATACATATTTATCACATCAAAGCTTAACCTCAAGTTATTTCGTGATAGTAGTATGGTATCATTTGCTGTTATTAGTCTTGAACTATCGTTGTAGTTATTTATTATTTTTATCCTACTCCATACCGCTTGCTTATCTTCAACATTACTACTATCAGCTAGGTTCAACCAGTAAGATGTGCTATCAGTTCTCATGTATAACTTACTGCCCAAAACTTCAGCGGTTTCTATTTCTGAATATAAACTAGACTTATAATTGTGGTATATTTTGCCATACTCCCAAACCCCATCTTTATTCTTTAGGCATATGGCTACACCAAATTTCCCTGCTACTATAAGCTTATTATTATACAATTTCAACCTGGCTCCATCATAGTTTAACCCCGGCAGTATTTTACGAACATGCAAATCCTTTAAGTCAGCTATCTCATACAAATTTCCACCGCTAATCATTAATAGAGTATTATGTACTGTATCCATCAATGAGTATTCAATCTTTTTTATTTCACCGCCACCTATCTCAGTACACTTTGTTTTTTTTACCGTTTTCAAGTCGGTAATCAAGAGCATATCTTTATTTATAGCTAAATATTTTTTTATACCCTTATCATAAAAAATCTTATCATACAAGTCGCCATCCAGGATATTATACTTATTAGTTTTTATGTTAACTGTACCAATACCAATAGTATGCCACGATATCAAGTAATCTTGCTTAGATAATCTGTAAAATGACCTTATCCCATCCCCTATTTCATCTGTAAGCTTAATATCTGTAGCGTGTGTCTTTACATTAAACCAGTATGAAAATCTTTTCCTACCAAACAACATCAAACTGTCATCATTATAAATACTCAAAGTCTCTACTTTTTTATCCTCTGCAAAACTTGTAACTTTCCTGAGTGCAGTATCTGTCAGAGAGTATATTGTAAATGTGGCTCTATCATACCATAAAGACTTATTACCACCTACCTGTCCCAGTAGATATAAATTACTAAATCGTTTATCCTGCTTTAAACTAATTTTCAAATTAGGATACAAAAGCAATCCTTTCTCAGTAGCCAATAACTGCCCCCAATAGTCATCATACTGAACACGATATATCTCATTATTATTCCTTGAATCGAACATCAAAGAATCTAAATCAATAGTCCTAAAAAACTTAAAAGTGTCTCTACATATATACTGCAATATCTTGTGTGGTGTAATTACATTTAATATAGAGTCGCCAATTCTTAAATCATAATCTAAAAATTTATGGCTCTTATCCTTACTATACTTACTAATATCTATGCTGTTTATAATACCGTTATGTATGTTAGTATAATAAACCCGAGACTTATCCAGACTAGAAAAAATAAAGTAATCTCCCAAGTATATTTTACTACCTACAAAAGCATCTTTCATTGCCGTAGTATCACTAACTCTTGCCAGCATATGTGGTAATAAGTGCCCATTCTTATAGGTAACGCCATATATTGCATAATAGGTATAAGCTATCATCTTACCCTCATTATTCATATCCACCTCAACATTTTTCCACCCGGTACTATAATTTAAATTGCCTAAGTTCTTAAGCCCCAATAAACCGTCTACTTTATACAAGGTATTATTGCTTACTACACAATACGAGGGAAGAAAATCTTTACTAAGTCTAGGAGACCAAAACTGTATATTATCACCAATTTGTGAATAGCGTCTAGGATAAATAGTAGACTCAATATTTCTGAATGCTACTTTATGATACTTATCGTTATATAAATATCCTAACTCTGCCGAAAAACTACCTAACCATATTCTACAGCGCTTATCTTCATACAAGTGCCATACATCCTCATTACCAAGCCCGGTAGAGTAATTATACTCCTTCAGCTTGTAGCCATTATATCGATATACACCTTTAGGTGTACCCAACCATAAATAGCCAAGATGGTCTACCATGGCACAGTATATTTTATTAGATGCTAAACCTTCAGACTTATTGAGCGCAGAATGAAATGAATGCGCACTTATTGTATTGCAAAACAATATTTGTAGCAATAATAAAACCACTGCTAGAATGATAGATTTATAATATTTCATTTCCGCTATCATTTCTCAGCTATTATTACCTCTACTATAGTACCACCATCATTCGGCTTATCGAAATACGAAATAGTTATATTTACCTTTTCGTACTTATTGAATATGTCTACTAAATTTTGCACCAACCCTTCTCCATAAGATTCTGGTTTACTTTTATTCTGTTTAGACAATTCTCTGGCGCGTCTTCTACCTATCCCATCATCTTCAATTACACATACTATTGCTTTACCTTTTCTATAAAATTTCAATTCTAATAGTCCAGGTCCATCCTTGTGAAACAAGCCATGGTCAATAGCATTCTCTACTAAAGGCTGCAATAATAGAGAGGGGATTTTAACTAATTTAGTATCAATATCATCAGCCAGTGTAATGGTGTATTCAAACTTAGTATCAAAACGTACTTGCTGTAATACAATATAGTTTCTCAAATTTTCAAGCTCCTCTGATAAAACAATATACTTATCTCTCGACGACTTAATATAAGCACGTAATAACTTGGAAAACTTCATTACGTGATCATTAGCATCTTCCATCCTCCCCTTTCTAATAAAGTATAAGCTAGAGTTCAATGTGTTAAATATAAAATGAGGATTAATCTGCGAGTATACAGACTTCAACTCTATCTCCATTCTAGCATT
>CAYWUY010000032.1:147-33953 GCA_964461535.1 uncultured Flavipsychrobacter sp. | reverse complement strand
GATAATAACTGGTAAAATTTATCTGTTTTATCAGCTTTATATTTTAATAATAGGGGAGTTACTTTTTCAGCTAGTATAGAGTAATTATCATTTTGTAATTCAAACATATCCTTTACGGTTATGTCATTCATAGTAGATAGTCTATTATTAATCTGCCAAGCTCTAAATTCAATAAAATTACCATTATACCAATATGGATAAGTTTCGTCTGTTACCGTTTGATTGGCCGAGGCCAGATACCCTTGTTCAGGATTTTTTGCATGAGGATTTTCTGAAAAAGGAATATTGGTGCCCCACATACTACCGCTATCGGCCCCATTCATTATATATCTACCTTGATTTTTCCATTTATTAATAAACTGTCCTTGTGCCCATAGGGCTATATTCCCCAATTTATCTGAATAAATCATATTCTGAGCAGGGCAGATAAAGTGAGCTATGCCTTGAGTGAATGCATCGTAGTTATTAGCTCTATTCATTTTATAAATGGCTAATAGTTCGTTTGTCTTACGATGAGCCATCCAACACATAGCCAAAGGTTTTTTTAGTCCACCCGGGGCAGGGTAGTTTTTGTCATATTGTACAGGTCCATAAACCGTATAAGCTACAGTATCAATAAATGCTTTTTTACCTCTAATAGCTATTATTTCGGGCCTATATGTATATTTCAAGGTAGTATTATTTATTATATAGCTGCCTGCTGTCTTGTTAGATTCCTTTATTAGGTAGTAGTCCTTTACGTCACGGTAATTATTGGTGAAACCCCAGCTAATGCTATCATTAAACCCTATTACTACACCGGGTGCACCAGGAAGAGATACGCCATATACATTATGGTTAGGTGTTTGTAGCTGAATTTCATACCATATAGATGGGAGGCTCAAATCTAAGTGTGGGTCATTACAAAGTATTGCTGCTTTATTTTTAGTTTTTTGCGCACTTACTACCCAGTTATTACTGCCTTTACCGTCTTCAATTATTTCGGTGAAGTTATTTTTAGTAAAGTGCGGAAAAACGCTATCATGCGGAGGTGAAAGGGTAGGCAAGCTAGGCTTTTCAAATAAAGTTCCTTTTGGTATAACTGTAGCACTGTTAGCTATTCTTTCGGGGTATAGCGCTGAAAATTCCTCCGGGGAAAGGGTTTCTCTTAAATAGCTCATGGCTATATCGTTTGTTGTGCCTGTTAAATCGTCCGCAAGCAACTTTAACATCAACGCTGTTTTCAAATTGGTCCATGCCTCCGGTTGTGCATCAAGTAATTTATATTCTAGCGGATAGGTTGTAAACGATAAAGAAGCTATGTAACTATTAATGCCTTGTGTATAGGCGTCTACCATTAATTTAGTTTCCTTAGATTCATTTATAGCCTCAAGAGTTTTTTCAGCAGCATATATCATTCCTTTTCTGCGTTGCTTTCTATCGTAGTCTAGGGTTTTCTCACCCATTATCTCACTTAATTTTCCTGCAGCAGCTCTGGCTTGCATGTCCATTTGCCATAGCCTGAAATACGCATGTAAATATCCTTGAGCAAAATATAAATCATAATCATCTTGGGCATGTATATGAGGTACCAACCGACTATCTAGCCAAATTGTTATGTCTTGTTTTACATTAGGCAATACTATTACGTTTGAATAATCTGTAGTTACTGCCTCTGCGTTAGCCATTACACCACTATAAGGATCTATTATTTTTCCTAAGGGTGGTATACTGCCTAATGAGCTGTTAAGCAATAGCATAATGCCCACTAGTGCTATAGTAGCTAAAAAGCCACCTAGTTTTTTATATAGTACGGTTACAGTACTCATTCAGGTAAAGTAATAATGTATTTTTTGCCTGGCTTAACAGTTAACTTATGAGCCCTAAGCCATGGGTTGTATATTTTTAACATGCGATAACTGCTCTTATTTTCTTTAGCCCAAATAGCTAAGTCAGGTATCGTTTTATCTACCTCTATTGTTTTTCCTTTTAAAGGGGTATATACTTCTTGAGGCTCTAAAATATTACCATATTTTGCAGGATTACTTAATAAGCATTTAAGAGCTAAAATTCTGTATACGTATCTATTGGTTTCGTCTGGGAAAATTAAATCATAATAATTTTTTTCACCTTGAAATTCTGCTTGGCCACTATAGCCAGCCATACCACAATTATAAGAAGCTGCCGCTGCCGTCCAACTTCCAAATTTAGCATAGGCCTCTTTAAAATATTTACATGCGGCATCTGTCGCTTTTACAATATGGAAGCGTTCATCAACTTCATCATTTATTTCTAGTCCATATCTAGGACCGGTATCTTTCATGAATTGCCAAAAGCTAGCTGCACCTGCACCCGACAATGCATTTTGTTGAAGTGAACTTTCAGCAACACATAGATATTTAAAATCTTCAGGTATGTCGTTTGCTTTTAATCTATCTTCTATGACTGGCATGTACCTACCGGCCAGCTTTAATATATAAAGCTGGCTACCATGTAAGTAATAGTTAATTAATAATTCTCTATCTAATTTCTCTTTTACTTCCCAACGCTCTAGTGGCACTTTTTCTCCACTAAAATTAATTTCTTTAGGTGTTTCAGGTGCATGCCATTTATACTCTGGTCTTCCATCTTTACTATAACTTATGCTACTAGAGTTTGGATCTATCAATTTTGCTGATATTATAGCTAAAGTACCAGCACCCAACAGAACCCCTGTAGCAAATATGTATGTGGATTTAGAAAAGAATTTCATTTTTTAAAAATAGCTGAAATAGCTGAATATTAGAAATTAAATGAGAATCATATCTCGGTGTATTGTCGTTATGATATGTACATAAGATATTCGTTAAGATATAATTATAAAGTGAATGCAATGGAGCATCAAACAAATCTTTTGCATTTCTTTAATGAAAAAATTATTAACACACAATACACATTTTAAATTGCATGTTTTGTTAAGGGACTTTCACATAATAGGCCTAATTATCAAGTGTTTCAGCTGAATTGATTTGAGAAAAATCTCTCAAAGTATTAATAGACAAGTATTTTAGTTGTATAAGTGTTAGGTTATCAAACTATTTTTTTTTGAAAAAAAACTTTGCTATTTAACTATCTTAATTATCTTTACGCCTACTAACAGAAAAATATTACCCAACATCGGTCTAGTTGATTGATGCTGAGTTGTTTTTTTGTTAAATTCTAAGTGCAATAGTTTTCTCGAGTTTAGTCATTTTTAAATAATATAGGGTAATATGAAACGTACAATAATAAGGTTGTCACTGCTAGTTACAGCGGCCTCATTGTCAATCTATTGTAGCGCTCAATCAAAATCTAGGACTCGTCCTGTGATTCCATATGAACATGCTAAAATATCAGCTCCTCCGGGAATGGTGTATGTTCCAGGTGGTACTACAATAATTAAATACAGTACTCAAGCTACAGACAGCAACTGTGTTAAAAAGGTTAGCTTAAGTTCGTTTTTCATTGACAAAACTGAGGTTACTAACCAACAGTACAGACAGTTTGTTGAATGGGTAATGGACTCTATTGCAATCACAAAATATTTGGGTGAAGACAAATATTTTAAAGATGCTAAAGAAGTTGACTCAGCCGGTAACGAAGTAGCTACTGTAAGACGTATTAACTGGGCTAGAGTAGACCACAAAGACATCTTCGAAAATCAAGAATATAAGTCTAAACTTCGTCCTATGTTCGACGAAAAAGGACACATTAATAAGGATTCAGTAATGTTTGCTTTTACTTATTTAAGAGCTAGTGGCACTAATCCAAAATTAAAAGTGGGTACATATGCTACAGAGAGTGTAGCAGTATATCCTGATGAAGAGATATGGGCAAAAGATTTACCTAATGCTCAAACTGACATTCTTGTTGAGAACTATTTTACAAGCGCACCATATGATGATTATCCTGTTGTAGGTGTTACTTGGAAGCAAGCTCGTGCGTTCACCTATTGGCGTTCCGTTTCAAATAATACTTTCGGAGATATTCCTGATTATTTGAAATCATATCATTTTGCTTTCTCTTTACCTACAGAAGCTCAGTGGGTGTATGCGGCTCAACAAGATGTGAAAGCTTACACTAAATCTTTGACTGCTGCTGCAGAAGATGCAGATGGTGGTAAAAAAGGTAAAAAAGCTAAGAAAGATGAGCCAGCTAAAGATGAGGTAGCTGCAACATCTACAAAAGAAGAAAAAGGTAAAAAAGCTAAGAAAGATGTAGCTCCTGTAGTTACTGATTCAACTTCAGTACCTACACCTGATGCGGTAGCTGACCAACCTGCAACTGATGGTGGTGCTAGCACTAGCTGGAATGGTTCTACAACCGCTGCAGTAGAAGGTACTGCTAATGCTGAAGATACTTTGTCTTTCTTCGATCCTGTATTGCCTGAAGATAAAACTCCAATAGCTTCTGACAAGAAAGGTTTGACTGCAAACTTTAAACAAGATGAAGGTGAGTATACTGCTGATGGTTCTGCATTTACGGTTCCAGTAATGTCATATGCTCCAAATGATTTTGGTATATACAACATGATTGGTAACGTAGCAGAGTGGACAATGGATGCTTACAGCCCTTCTGCTTTTGCTTTCGTATCAGATGTGAACCCGCAATTATTATATGATGCAGATTCAACTGATACTAAACCAATGAAACGTAAAGTATGTCGTGGTGGTTCTTTCTTGAGCAATGCTAAATCACTTAGTCCATATGCTCGTGATTACGAACTTCAAGATGCTGCACATTGCTATATAGGTTTCAGATGTGTTATGGGTGCTCCTGATGTTCTAACTGCTGCAACTGCAACACGTAAAAAAAATAAAAAGAAATAATATCAACCACAATTAATAACTACTAACTAAATCTTTCAGTACATTAAAATTCAAATCAATTATGAGCAATAATCCTAAAGCAACAGGAAAAAAGAAAATAGGCCTTGACACGGTGATTTCGTGGGGTGCGAGTGTGGTAATTGTGGGTTTGATGTTTAAGATCCTTCACTTAAAAGGTGGTGAGGTAATGATCGCAGTAGGTTTGTTGACTGAATCGATTCTATTCTTCATCTTAGGTTATTATGCTATGGCGCCTAAAGAGGATGCAGAACACGCCGCGGCAGAACCTGCAGGTAAAAGTGGATTAGATATTTTAAATAAAGCTGTAACACCTGAAACAGTACAAAAATTAACTCAAGGTTTCGAACAATTTACTAAAACTGTTGCTGCAGTAAACCAAGTTGCTATAGCTGCTACTGGAAACTCTGCTCAAAATTTAGTTAAAGAAGTAGAAAACACTACAGGTGATCTTAAAAAGTTCCGTGATCAAGTTAATGTAATAGGAAAAGATTTCGATGCTTTTGGTAAAACATTACAATCAATCAATCAAATGTCTATTGCTTCTCAGACAATGTTGAAAGATTTTGAAACAGCTAGCCAAGGCATGAAATTGTATGCTAAAAACATGACTGATATGAATGCAAGTTTTGACCAATTCAATAAAACTTTGCAAGCTATCAATCAAATGACTGTATCTTCTCAAACAATGATGAAAGAGTTTGAAGCAGCTACAAACAGCATAAAAGCATACAATAAAAACATCACTGACCTGAACAAAATCTATCAGGCACAGTTGGATGCATTCAAGAAAATCTAATTCATTTACAACCTAACTATTTTTAAAGAGCATGGCAGGAGCTAATGAAACCCCCAGGCAGAAGATGATGGGTATATTGTATCTGGTGCTGCTAGGTCTAGCTGCAACAACAATTACCCAACAAGTTCTTGATGCCTTCAGAAATCTTACCGTAGGATTGGAAAATTCTACAGGTAATGTAACGTCGACGATCGACCAAACGTTCTCCGCTTACGCAGCTAGCAAATTGAAAGATGACCCTACGCGAGCTAAGCCATTTTGGGATCGTGCTAACAGAATTAAAGCTGCAGCTGACGATTTGAATAAATATATTGTTGAAACCAAAGCTATTTTTGAAAAAGAGTGCGGTGGTTTTGATGAAACTGGTGAATATAAGAATCGTGAGGATGTGGATATATCTCCAAGAATCATGATTAATAAGAAAAGAGGTGCTGAGTTAAAAGCTAAAATAGAAGAAACTAAAACTAAAATTTTAGCTGAGTTAGATCCTCAAGAACGTGCTAACTTTAAAATGGCACTAAACGCAGATGCTCCACCTAAGAAAGAGGGTATCAAAAAATCTTGGGAAGAAAATTTCTTCGGTGATGGTATTCCATTGACTGCCGCTATTACTGCACTAACTAAAATTCAAGCTGATATTCGTAATACAGAATTGAACGCTGTGAAAATTATCTTAGGTAATGTAGATAAAGCAGAAATTAATCTTGACCAATATGCAGCTATCGCTGTTCCTACTTCATCTAGTTATGTATTAGTTGGTCAGCCATATTCTGCTGAAGTATTTTTAACCGCGTTCAGTAGCTCATTAAATCCTGATATCGTTGTAGGTGGTCAAAAACTATCTGTTAATGGTGGTAAAGGTATCTATACTGTAAATACAAGCAGAGAAGGTGAATTCAAATGGTCTGCAGTATTGAAAATGAAGAAAGCTGATGGTTCTATTGGTGAGTGGAAAACTCCTGAAATGTCTTATCGTGTAGCTCGTCCTTCGGCAGTAGTATCTCCAGATATGATGAATGTGTTCTACATTGGCGTAGATAACCCAGTATCAGTATCAGCACCTGGTATGCCTAAGGAGAAATTGAAAATTTCTGTAAGCAACGGCGGAACTGCTACAGGTAGTAATGGCGCATATAACATACGTGTTACTCAACCTGGAAATGTTACTGTAAGTATCTTTGGTGAAGAGAATGGCAAGCAAGTGAAATTGGGTGAAAATCCATTCCGTTGTAAGCGTATTCCTCGCCCTCGTGCTAAGTTTGCAGGTAAGTCTTCTGGCGCTTTCCCTAAAGCACAGTTTACAGCTGTAGATCGTATTTTAGCTAATATTGAAGATTTTGAATTTAAAGCACAGTTTAATATTGTTCACTTTAAATTAATTATCCAGAAACCTCACCAAGATCCTATTTTTGCGGAAGGAAATAGTAATATTTTCACTGCAGATATGAAAGCTAAATTAGGTGGTGTTACTCCTGGTACAAAAGTATATTTCGACGATATTTTATCGGTTGGTCCTGATGGCGTTAAAACTCCTCTTGATCCGATAATCTTTACCGTTCAATAATAAAGTATTAAAATTACTAGTATGAAAAAAAATATAGTAGCCTCAGTTCTTATGCTTGCTTTGTTGGCAGTAAGCGTAGATGTGATAGCTCAAAAAGGTAAGAAAAAAGGTAAAGGCAGTAAGACTCCTGCTAAAACTGAGCAAAAAGGAAGTGGTAGTAATTCTTCAACTGGTGCCGGTTCTACTGAACCTGCTGCACCCGTGGAGCCGGCAGCTATAGAGCCTGCAGAAGATACTGGTGTATCAACTCCGGAGATTATTGCAGAAGTAGATTCATTCGATTTTAAAGATGTAGCGCTTGATACCACTAAAATAACTGATGGTTATTTGAAACTACAAAGATTGAAAGGTGCAAAACCTTTTCCTTTCCCTCCAGACGATTTGAACAATGTTAAGTTGTACAAGCGTCTTTGGAGAGAAATCAACACTACTGATTCTGAAAACAGAATTTTCTCAATGCCAGGTGAAACACTTATTCAGTTTTTATTGGATGGTATTAAGAATGGTAAGTTGATTGCTTATTCTGATGAGTCTTGCAAAAAGAAAATGACTTATGCTAAAGCTGTAGCTGCTATCCGTCCAGATAGTGCAAACATCACACTTATAGATACAGCTACAGGTGAGATTACTGGCTACAAAAGACAAAAGCAAGATTTCAACCCGGATTCAGTAACTAAGTTTGAAATCAAAGAAGATATCTACTTTGATAAAACAAGAGGTCGTCTAGTAACAAAAATCATTACTATTTGCCCACTTAAAAAGAATGTAACTTCTACAGGTCAAGATATAGGCGATTCGCATCCATTCTATATCAACTTCAAACAAGCTCGTCAATTGTTGGCAGCAAAAGAAGTTTCTGATCCTCAAAGAGATATTGAAAATATCAGTTTTGATGATATCTTCTTACAACGTGCATTCAAATCTTTAATAGTTAAGGAGTACAATCCTGCTGGTACTAGAATTAAGGATAAATATCCTGATAGAGCTAGACAAATTAAAGAGTCAAACAGAATTGAGCGTGAGATTCAACGTTACAAAAGAAGTTTGTGGAAATTTAACTAGTATTTCATTTTCATATTGGAACGCCGGCAAGAATTGCCGGCGTTTTTTTATTATTCACACTATGTTATTAAAATGATATACTCCTTTCCCTATTTCTTACGATATTGTAATCATTAATTTATATCTGATGATTAGAGGTCTACTATGCTTTGTTTTAATATTATGTGTTTATACTACAAGTGCTCAGCTTACTTTTAAGTGTGGATGGAATACCTACAAAACAGGATACATAGTACACGAGTATAATTATGCTTTGTCTTTTGTGGATAGTCCTAAACTATATTTATCTGATAGCGCAAAGACCCTCATTTCAAACGATAGTAGTTTATTATATAAAATACAAATAGACCCGCAGACAAAAGAAGAGTTTTACGAGGCAACCTATTTAAATCCAAAGAAAAAGGTAGCAAAAGTAGAGGAGTATAAAGGGAAGCTTTTAACTGCTTTTAAAGAGTATAAGTATGATGATAAGGGCAGAAAAATACAGGAAGTAAGTGAGGATAAAGAGAAGAATTATAGTTATAAGAAAACCTTTGATTATACTACAGATAAAAAGACGGAAGATTTAATAATTACAGAGGCCTCATACTTCAATGGCAGAATTGAATTTTATACAAAGCATTATTACGATAAAAGTAACCAGAAGTATAAAGAAGTAAGGTACAATGACAATAACAAAGATATTGTACATGTGGAAAATTATAAATACAATTCCTATGGAAAGCTAAAAGAAAGATCGGTGTTTTTCCCTGAGTTTAAGGTTACAAAAAATTTTGAAGAACCCAACTGGGATATTCCATCTAAGTGTTATTCTTCTCAAGTATTGCTACCTACAGATAAAGTGAATTTATCTACTAGAATCGCTTTTATAAAGAGAATATTAAACAAGAATAAGCTGTTAATAATAGATAAAGAATGTCGAGATTTTGAGCATAAATTTCACTCTGCCGACTGTGAACTATTGATTACATCTACCAAGACCAATAATATGAAACGCGTTTGTATAAAGGTTAGACAAAAGGTAGTAGGCTAGTATTATAACTTATTTTATTCAATTCGCTATTGCTATATTTAGTAATTTGCGCTAGCTACATTAGTAGCGCGTACTTTAGCATTAATTATTACATTTCATGTTAAAAATAGGAGTACTTGGGGCTGGTCATCTTGGCAAGATACATATACAACAATGGAAAGAAATATCTAACATAGAATTTGTTGGTTTCTACGATCCGGATGATACCCAAGCTGCCAGTGCAATATCACAATATCAGGTTACTAGATATACAGATCTTGATCAACTTATTCAAGAAGTAGACGCAATGGATATTGTTGCTACTACATCTATGCACTATGCACTTGCTAAAAAGTGTATTTTAGCCGGTAAGCATATTTTTATTGAAAAGCCATTAGCCCAGTCGTTAGATGAGGCTAAAGAACTTGTAAAACTTGTAGGAGAAGCAAATGTAAAGTGTCAAGTTGGGCATGTAGAAAGATATAATCCTGCCTTTCAAGCGTTAGAAAATCATAATGTGCAACCCATGTTTATTGAGGCTCATAGGTTAGCACAGTTTAATCCTAGGGGTACAGATGTATCTGTTATTCTAGATTTAATGATACATGATATAGATATCGTGCTTTGTTTGGTGAAATCTCCGGTAAAAAGAATCTCTGCCAGTGGTGTAGCTGTGATAAGTGAAACGGCTGATATTGCCAATGCTCGTATTGAGTTTGATAATGGTTGTGTTGCAAATCTTACTAGCAGCAGGTTATCTCTGAAAAAAATGCGTAAACTAAGGCTTTTCCAAAGAGATGCGTATATAGGTATAGATTTCTTAGAAAAGAAAACAGAAATAATAAAACTAAAAGACCAGGATGTGCCAACAGGTATGATGGATTTTCCCATAGAACTTGCTAATGGCGATAAAAAAATAATTTCGGTTCAGCTTCCTGAGGTATCCACCCAAAATGCTATAAAAGCAGAATTATCTGAGTTTGCCAATGCAGTTATACATAATAAACCTGTTAGAGTATCTGTTACAGATGGTTATCAGGCTATGGATGTGGCTCATCTTATTCTTAAAAAAATGAGTATTCATAACGAGCTACACAATGTTTAATTAATTTCTGCGTTATTAAAATTTAGTAGAGATACTATAATGTATATATTTAAAAATACAGTCACTTATTTACTGTTAATTGCTTTGTTTGCATTTGGTAGCCAACAATGTAATCTTATTAATCCTGCCGAGGTAAAACCTACTTACGTGCGAATTGATTCATTTAAAATGGGAAATGTACCCTTAAATTTTTCAAGATCTCATGATATAAGTAATGTTTGGGTATATTGGAATGGGGCATTAATTGGAACTTATGATTTACCAGCTACTATTCCTATAATGGCCAAAGAGGCTGGAAAGCTAAGGTTGGTTGCTGGTATAAGTGTAGGTGGTTTAAACAACTTCTTAGGAGTGTATCCTTTTTATAAATCTGATACATCTACTCTTGAGCCACAGCCGGGTAAGACTATTACTTACATACCAACAACTAGTTATGTTTCAGGTGCTTTGGTTAAAACAATATCTGACTTCGAATTAGGATCTAGTAGTACAAATTTTGGTTTAGCTTCAGGCACAGTTCCTATTGCAGTTACCAATAAAGATTCGTTAGTGTTTAATGGCAATGGATCAGGTGCAATAGTTTTACGTGTACCATCAGATACTTTAAGCGAAGACTCTTCAAAGATAGATTTACCAATAACCATAAATAAGGATGCTTACATTGAATTTAATTACCGCAACACTGTGCCGTTTGCAGTTGGGTTGAAATCTTCAATGTCTGGTTATTCTTATTCAAGGTATTTATATGGCGCATATCCTACTAGTACATGGAAGAAGTTTTATTTTCCAATAAAAGATTTTGCAGCACAGTATAAGGGGGATCGTTACACGCTTTATATAAAAGCTTCTTTGCCTGAAGGAGATTCTACAGGAACTGTATATTTTGATGATATTAAATTAGTCTATTTCAATTAAGCATGCAGCTAAGCCCCTCTAAAAAAAGAGCAATCAGGCAATTAGCATTGCTTGATTATCTTTCAGCTTCTTTGGCTTGGATATCCTTTTGGATGTACAGGCAAAAGTTACTGACAGGGGCAACCTATATAGCTACTTTAGAAAATTTTATAAGTAGAGATTATTTAATTGCTTTCCTATTAATTCCAATTTTTTGGTTAGTACTTTATTTATTGTCAGGTACTTACTTTGATTTATACAGAAAATCAAGACTTAATGAAATCAATAGAACTTTAATCTCTTGCATTCTTGGTTGTATTATCATTTCATTGGTAGTATTTGGTGATGATAAAGGAGATTTCTCATATTTTACTAATGCTGTAGGGCACTATCTATTAATTCATACCGCTTTTGCACTAATATTTAGACTCCTTATTTATTATAGAGTTAAGCGAAATCTAGTTTCCGGACAAATAGGTTACAAAACCTTAATTATAGGTGGCAATCAGCAGGCAATTAATATCTATAAAGAAGTTTGTAATAATCCTAAAGTGCTAGGTAATATTTTTGTTGGATTTATTTATTCTAACAAAGAGTCTAGTAATGGTATGAGTCAATATCTACCTAAACTTGGAGATTTAAGTGAGCTTGAGCGCATTATCGATGAAAACCAAATTGAAGAGGTTATAGTAGCTGTAGACTCTTCAGAACATCATTTGTTAGAAAACATACTTACAAGACTTAGCTACAGGTCAGTTGTGGTAAAGGTATTGCCCGACTATTATGATATATTAAGTGGATCGGTAAAAACTAGTAATGTATATGATGCAGTATTAATTCATATACATCCTGATTTGATGCCAGACTGGCAGAAGGTATGCAAGAGAACAATAGATATCTTATTTTCTACAATAGCGCTAATAATATTATTGCCCTTCCTAGTGTTTAATGCTCTTATGGTAATATTTACTTCCAAAGGGCCAATAATATATAAGCAAGAGCGAATAGGAAGATTAGGTAGACCTTTTTACATTTTCAAGTTCAGATCTATGTATGTTGATGCAGAATCTAAGGGTCCTGCTCTTTCAAGCAAATCTGACCCTAGAATAACAAGCTGGGGAAGGGTGATGAGAAAATGGAGATTTGATGAATTACCACAATTTTATAACATTCTTATAGGTGATATGTCTTTGGTAGGGCCTAGACCTGAGAGAAGGCATTACATAGATATTATTAGCAAGAGTAATCCACAGTATAAGTATTTGCATAAAGTAAAGCCTGGCCTAACATCCTGGGGTATGGTTCAGTTTGGCTATGCTGAGAATGTTGAGGAAATGATTGAAAGGATGAAATATGATTTACTATACATAGAAAACTGTTCTTTAGCTTTAGATGTAAAAATTATGTTATATACCCTTTTGGTATTATTTCAAGGAAGGGGAAAATAGTTTCTTATGGCTTCTTCCAATTTCACTTTTGATAATTCTTTTATAGAAGACGAGTACTTTGAAGAGGCTTTATTCATTGGTGTTTTTTCTGCTTTACAGCCCTACAGGCTAGCATGGTTGCTTAATAATGAATTTGAACTGGAGTTATCAACGGATTACGATTTAGCAATTAGTCAGAAGAAAAACGATGTTATGTATTCTTATCCAGTTTATGAGCACTTGTATAGTAATAAGTTTCATAGAATTCTATTATATAAGTTAATTATTGATAACGTCTCATTGCTGCCTGAATTGAAGAAGACAGACTATTTGCTAATAATTCAAACAGCTAATCTTGAAAAAGATTATGATCATTTATTAGATAAGTTAAAAGAGTTCCAGGAAATTGCATTAGTAACGCCAATTAAGCGGGAAACTTTAAAGAACTTAAAGAACCTAATTATCTAATTCTTGTAATGAAATTTATCTATTCCTTCTTTTATAAAATTGATAAGTGAATACTTTTATTATTTTTGCCACTCTTCAAAATTAGGATATGAACTATCGTAAGATTAATAACATATTTGGTTGGTTAAGCGGATTAATTGCTCTTGTAGTTTATGTAAAAACTATGGAGCCTACAGTTAGCTTTTGGGACTGTGGTGAGTTTTTATCATGCGCATATAAGTTAGAGGTAGGTCACTCGCCGGGTGCTCCATTTTTTATGCTTCTACAAAGGCTGTTTGCTATATTTTCAGGAGGAGCAGCGCTAACAGGTGGTGCTTCTAATTCTGCTGCATATGCTATAAATTTATTGTCAGCTGTTACTAGTGCTCTTACAATATTGTTTTTATTCTGGACAATTACACATTTTGCTAAGCGCTTAATAGCCAAAGATGTTGATCCGGATAATAACCAAACTGCTTTGATAATTGGTGCTGGATTGATTGGTGCTTTAGCATATACTTTCTCAGATACATTTTGGTTTTCGGCAGTAGAGGCAGAGGTTTATGCTACATCTTCATTTTTTACTGCTATAACATTTTGGGCTATTCTTAAGTGGGAACATATAGCAGATGAAAAGCATGCCGATCGTTGGTTGGTACTTATTTCTTATTTAATAGGCTTATCGGTTTGTGTTCACTTATTGAATTTGTTAACTATACCTGCCTTAGCTATGGTATACTATTTTAGAAAGTATAAAGCTACTTGGTCTGGTATTGGTTTAGCTTTCTTGGCAGGTTGTGTTGTTTTAGCATTTGTGCAGTTTGGAGTTATACAATATATACCACGTTTTGCTTCAAAATTTGATGTGTGGTTTGTTAACTCATATGGAATGCCATTCGATAGTGGTTCTATTGTTTTCTTATTAATACTTATAGCTTTATTGGTATACTTCTTAATGTATGCTAAAAAGAAAAAGAATTATTTATTACATACCGGATTATTGTGTATCACATTCATCATAATTGGTTATTCAAGTTATTTTACAGCAATTATTCGTTCTCGTGCCGATGTGCCTATAGACATGACTAACCCTGATAATGCAATTAGTTTTTTAGATTATGTGAATCGTGAGCAGTTTGGTCAACAGCCAATTTTCTTCGGACCATATTATAATTCCTCTTATGAAAGAATAGATACAAGCGGAGTACAATATGTGAGAAGTAAAATAAATGGAGTAGATGTTTATGAACAAGTAGGTCGCAAACGAGTGCCTATATATGCCGAAACTCATTTCTTCCCTAGAATTTGGGATCAAGAGGGAAATCACGTTAATTTCTACAAGCAATATTTGAATTTAGGCGACCAAGATGAACCTACAGCCAGAGATAACTTTAAGTTCTTTATGGGTTATCAAATGGACTGGATGTGGTGGAGGTTCTTTATGTGGAACTACGCAGGTAGACAAAATGATATAGAAGGCCAGTGTGACCCACAAAGAGGTAACTGGATATCTGGTATAACATTTATTGATAAGATGAGAGGCCTTGGAGATACAGATAAAATGGGCCCTGGATATAGCGACAACCCAGCTCATAATAAATTGTATCTGCTTCCATTCATTTTAGGTGTAATGGGGCTTGTATTTCAGTTTAATAAAAATAGAAATGATGGAATTATTGTGCTGATGTTATTCTTCTTTACTGGTGCTGCTATTGGTATTTTCTTAAATATGCCGCCGTTACAGCCACGTGAGAGGGACTATGCATTTGCAGGTTGTACATACACTTTTGCCATATGGATAGGCTTAGGTTTATTAATGTTGCACGAGTGGTTAGGTAAGGCTATTAAAGGTGCTCCTGCTATATATGCGGGCACTGCATTGTGTCTGGTTGCCGTACCTGGTCTTATGGCTAAAGAGGAGTGGGACGATCATGATAGGTCTAGAAAAACCTTAGCTAGAGATGTTGCAAGAAATACATTAGCATCTTGTGCACCTAATGCAGTTCTTTTTACATTTGGTGATAACCAAACTTACCCTTTATGGTATGCTCAAGAGATTGAAGGTTTTAGAAGAGATGTTCGTATAATAAATACAAGTTTATTAGGTATTGATTGGTATG
The DNA here is from genome assembly GCA_964461535.1 of uncultured Flavipsychrobacter sp. GTDB lineage: Bacteria > Bacteroidota > Bacteroidia > Chitinophagales > Chitinophagaceae > Flavipsychrobacter. Next base: position 18,679 of record CAYWUY010000032.1, on the reverse strand, counting down.
TTGATCAACTAAATAATAAAGTAAATGATGCTGATGCTGTTCCTATGATTTGGAAAAGGGAACATTATATAGGTGAAAGAAGAAACTATATGATGTATCATCAAAATCCTAACATACCAGAGAATCAGTTTGTAAACTTGATTGATGTTTGCGAGTTTATGATTAGTAATAGTCCACAAGCTAAGGTGGCAACTAGCGGTGGCGATTTGAATTACATACCTACTAAAAACTTCTTTTTACCTACAATGTCTAAAGAAGAATTGGTAAAAGCTAATTTGATTAAAGCGCAGGATACATCAAGAATTATTAATGATGTAAGATTTGTATATCCTAAAGAGACAGCATATAAAAGCGATTTAGCTATATTAAATATTATTGCAGCAGTAGCTAAAGATGGTTGGAAACGTCCACTTTACTTTGATGCTGGTTTAAGGCAAGGAGATTATGGTGGTACAGGAGATTTCTTGAGATTAGAAGGTACAGTTTATCGTTTGTTACCATTTAGGTTCAACGATTCTATAAAGCAAAGACAACAAATACTAGGTACTGTTGATGCAGATAAGAGCTATGAATTGTTTATGAACTTCAAGTGGGGTGGTGGTGAACGTAATGACGTTTATTTTGATGAACCTAACCGTAGAGAATTTACTACTTATCGTATGGATGCATCTACTGTGGCTAATGCATTGTCTATAGAAGGTAAACAAGATAAAGCTGTTCAGTTACTAGATAAGGTGATGGCGGGTATTACTGAACATTCATATTATTATGATTATTCTGCCTATTTTATTGCATCATCTTATTTTCAAGCCGGTGCCATACAAAAAGGTGAGGCTTTGAGTAATAAGATTTTAAGGAATACCGAAGAAAATCTATCATGGGTAGAAACTATTCAGTCCAATAGAGAGAGTATGATGGGCACTGTAAACCAACAATTTCAAGTTCTACAATCACTAGCTAGTAGTGCCTATTTTGCAAATGATACCATATATGCAAAGAAGGTAATTGATAAAATGAATGTACTAAGAACCAAGGTTCCTGATTTGGTGCAACGCCCTCAGCGTCAATCAGCGCAAGATGATGAAGAATAGGTATTTTTCTTATAATAATAACAAAGGGCTTTAACTTATTGTTGAAGCCCTTTATTATGTTCAATTTTGCTAACTTTACTTTATGAAATATGTATATTCCCTAGCCATAGTTTTATTGTCTTTTGTTGGTTCTTATGCTAAACAAAAAGATAGCTTAGTAAAGCCAAAGTATCTATTGGTAATGCTGAGGTCTGATAAGAATAGAATTGAAGCAGCTAAAAAAATGAATAATACAACTAAGCTTCAGGAAATTATTAGAGAGTCTGACAGTGTACGTTCTAAAATGGTTGCAGACTTGAATGATAATTTTACGTTTTGCCGTGTTTATTATTTCATGGATAGTAATTGGGAGAAAATTGAGAAAAAGGAATATTCAGATTTACTAAAAGATAAAGATGGTAATGTTTTAGATGGATCTGTTTTAAACAACTATAATCATGTAATATTATATTACGGAAGTCCTGATAAGATATATAGATACTATAATATTATAGACACCACTAAAGAATCTGGTTTAACAGAAGTAAGAATGGGTAAGGGCTATGTAGTATGTGATTCAAGATTGCAAGCTGTATCTTATTTATATAAATACGATTATGGTATGTTAGGTATAAGGTCGCTTTCTGAAAACATTAGAAGGTATTACTATAAATCTAAAAAGTATAGTATGGAATATGTGCCATTCGCTAGCCATTTAGATAGGTATTTTAGGAAAAAGGATGATGCAAAATTTATAGCAAGAATATTTTAAATAGTAAATATGGTTAGTAAAAAAGATGTATTTGTATTTTTGTGTACATGTGCATCTTTTTTGTTTTTTTATACATATCTATTTATTTGTTTGCATAATAGAAATGCTACTATATCTAAAAGAGTTTTTAATAAAAATATAGCAAACGCATTATACGAATACAGGTGGAAAGTATATACTAGAGAGCCTGATACTTTTGAATATCATCTATATAAAATTGAGCCAAATGTAATTTCTGAAGTTGAACAACATCCATTTGTCAGTGAATATTATTGGGGACTGAAAAGAAATTATAAAATAGTAGCTGAAGAGATTATTGAAATATTAAAAGATACTAGTTTAACGAAAGCCAGTTTTTCTGACTCAGCTTTCCATGTATTTAAACCTCAATGGGATAATATTCTTGGTAGTAGAAAAGTTAGCTACGTGCAAGTAAGTTCATTTAATATCAGATATGTAATTGGTAAATACATAATTGCTAGAGTAAAGGCTAAAAAATGGGGTGAGAAAAGAGCCCCAATAGATAATAGTTATGCTACGTTTTATCCGGTGAATATATATCCTTATACAAAATAGCATGTACAGGCTGATAGAAATACTTAAGAATAAAAATATACATACGCCAAGATTAGCAATAGTTCGGCTGCTTTTGGCTTTTAGTATGTTTTTAACTTTAACTTTTAATGCTACCAATATCATTGCCAATCATAGTTATCATAAACTTGAAGGATATCATTACAAGCATACAGATCATACATATAGCCCATTTGTATCCTACGATTTATTCATGACTTTTGGTTCTGAAAAAGGCAGGATAATAGCCATAGTAATCTTATTAATTGTAATGACGGGTATATTGCCTCAGATTACTTCGATACTACATTATTGGGTATGTTTCAGCTTTCATAATTATGTCATGGTTGTAAATGCCGGTGATGAGATCGCATTTATACTTTCATTTCTTCTTATACCCATTTGTATTACAGATAATAGATGGAACCAATGGCAGGTGGCAAAAGAAAATAATTCTAGTACAAAAAACATAGTTGCCGGAATATCACTATTTGTAATTCAGCTTCAGGCTGCATGGATTTACTTTGATGCCGGCTACTTTAAGTTGTCTTGCAAGGTATGGAAAGAGGGTACCGCCGCATACTATTATACCTCTAGCAATAGGCTAGGGGCACCAGACTGGTTAAGAAATATTAATGAACATATAACTAATACATGGATGGTAAAGCCTATTACTTGGGGTATACTGTTGCTTGAACTGGTGTTAGCTTTCAGCATGCTTATGCCCAAGAAGATTAGGTTTACATTGTTATTTCCTGCATTATTTTTCCATTTTCTGATTCTTTTAAATTTTGGTTTGATTACTTTTTTTATTGCAATATCTGCAATGCTGCTGTTATTTTTAGATGCAGATGAGAAAGTTGTAAAATGGATATACGGCAAGCGCTATTTGGCTTCAATCAATAAAATGTAACAAAGTATACACGTTTACTTCGCTTTCGGCATATTACTTTTGCGTCCGTATGATAACTACTGTATTATATGATATGGATGGTCTTTTATTGGATACTGAACCGCTTTGGGGTGTAAGTATGCTAAAAATAGCAACCAAGAATAACATTCCTGTATCAAAAGACTTATTTAAAGCTACTACCGGATTGAGGATTTATGAGGTGACAGAGTACTGGTCAAGAAATTTTCCATGGCAAGGCAAGCATCATAGAGAAGTAGCTGACGAAATATTGGAAGATATTATTGAAAGTAGTAAAAGGCCCAATATGGTTTTGCCTGGTGTTATTAGTTCATTGGAATTGCTTAAGTCTAAAGGAATAAAAATTGGATTGGCTTCATCATCTCCATTGCATATGATTGATGCTTTGGTAGATTATCATAATTTAAGACCCTATTTTGATGAAGTATCTTCTGCTGATTCTGTAGAAATGGGTAAGCCACATCCGGGAGTATTTTTGTATTGTGCCGAAAAACTAGGTTCTAACTTTCACGAATGCTTAGTTCTAGAAGACTCCATAAATGGTATGATAGCAGGTAAGGCAGCCAGAATGAAAGTGGCTGTGGTGCCGGAGTACACAAAACGTAATGATCCAAGATTTACACTTGCAGATTATTGTCTGAATACATTAGAGGATTTTACATTAGATTTATTGGGCTAGATTACGGCTACTAAATATTCTTCGTTTGCTAAAATAATGTTAAATTTTGTTAAAAATTAAAGCTGACGTTCTGTCATAATATATTAAATGACTGTAAATAGATTATTTGTTATACCTTTGCAGTCCCAAAAATTATGGCCAAACAGTCGTTAATTAAACAAGACGGAACAATAGTTGAAGCATTATCAAATGCCATGTTTCGCGTAAGATTAGAGAATGGACACGAAATTCTAGCAACCATCTCAGGGAAAATGCGCATGCACTACATACGTATATTGCCAGGAGATAAAGTAGGTGTAGAAATGAGTCCTTATGATTTAACACGCGGAAGAATCATCTATCGTTATAAGTAGTAGTTTTTATTTTAATTATATATTTAACTAGACATGAAAGTTAGAGCTTCTATTAAAAAACGCAGTGCCGATTGCAAAATAGTGCGTCGCAAAGGCAGACTGTACATTATTAACAAAAAGAATCCACGCTTTAAGCAAAGGCAAGGGTAATTTCAAACCAATTTTAAAATTAAAATATCAATCTGAATGGCTCGTATAGCTGGTATTGATCTTCCGAAAAACAAGCGTGGTGAGATTGCTCTCACCTACATCTATGGCATAGGCCGTAGCACTGCACAGTACATCCTTGACAAAGCTGGTATCCACTACGATAAAAAAGCTGCTGAATGGAACGATGACGAACAAACTGCCATCCGTAACATTATCAACAGTGAATTTAAAGTAGAAGGTCAACTACGTTCTGAAGTTCAAATGAACATCAAACGTTTGATGGATATCGTTTGTTATCGTGGTCTTCGTCACCGTAAAGGTTTACCTCTACGTGGTCAACGTACACGTACAAACAGCCGCACACGTAAAGGAAAACGTAAAACTGTTGCAGGTAAGAAAAAAGCAGCCAAAAAATAATAAAATATTGTATTACTGCCGGATGCTTATGGCTGCATAGTGGAGGAGTAATACAAGACTGTGGTAACACAGGTACATTTTTAATAGATTACCTTATATTAATCAAAAAATGGCAAAAGCTCAGGCTTCAGCAAAAACAGTCGCTAAAAAGCGCATAGTGAAGGTAGACGCACACGGTGATGTGCACATTAATGCTACGTTCAACAATATCATCATCAGTATTACCAACAAAAGTGGTCAAGTAATTTCTTGGTCATCTGCTGGTAAAATGGGTTTCCGTGGTTCTAAAAAGAACACTCCATATGCTGCACAAACAGCTGCTCAAGATTGCGCTAAAGTTGCAACTGATGCAGGTTTGAAAAGAGTTGATGTATTCGTTAAAGGTCCAGGTTCTGGCCGTGAAGGAGCTATCAGAGCTTTAAGTAATTCTGGTATAGAAGTAGTATCAATAAAAGATGTTACTCCTCTTCCTCACAATGGTTGCCGTCCTCCTAAAAAACGTAGAGTATAGTAATCAGCTTGAAATTTTATTCAATCATATTTTATTAATCATTTAGGTCATACCGGATCGAATTTTACGATTTTTCATGAGACGGTATGGCGCATTAAAAAATCGTCATGGCACGTTATACAGGACCAAAAAATAGAATTTGTCGCATTTTCGGTGAACCAATCCTTGGTTCAGGAAAAAGTTTAGCGAAAAACAGTAACCCTCCGGGTCAGCACGGACCTAATCGTAAGCGTAAAGCTGCGAGCGAGTATGCTGTTCAGTTAAAAGAAAAACAAAAAGCAAAATATACTTACGGAGTATTAGAGAAGCAATTTGCTAATACATACGCTGAGGCTGCACGTTTGAAAGGTGCTACAGGTGAAAACTTGATCAAACTTTTAGAAGCTCGTTTGGACAATACAGTTTATCGTCTTGGTATCGCTTCAACTCGTCCTGCTGCTCGTCAGTTGGTATCTCACAAGCACATTATGGTTAACGGACATGTTGTGAACATTCCTTCATATACATTGAAACCAGGTGATGTTATTGAATTGAAACCCAAAAGTAGTGCAAATACTTCAGTTAACAGTAATCTACGCGGTAAAAACCCTAAGATTAACTGGCTTGACTGGAACGAAAAAGAAATGAAAGGTACTTACATCTCTAATCCTGAGCGTGAAAATGTACCTGAGAATATCAAAGAACAACTAATAGTTGAGTTGTATTCTAAGTAATAGTAATTTTTTACGAAGAAGTAGCGTTTATATGCTGCTTCTTCGTATATTGTTACTAAATTTAAACATTCAAACATTACACAAATAACAGATCAATATGGCAATATTGAATTTTCAGAAACCGGATAAAATAGCTCTTCAGAAGACTACTGATTTCGAAGCGCAGTTTGAGTTCCGTCCCCTAGAACCGGGATATGGTGTTACTATTGGTAACGCTCTTCGTCGTGTTTTGCTATCTTCTCTTGAAGGTTATGCTATCACTGCGATCAGAATACCGGGAGCAGACCATGAGTTCGCTACTATCAAGGGTGTTTTGGAAGATGTTACTGAAATTATCCTAAATCTGAAGCAGGTTCGCCTTAAAGCTGTTGGTGAATTTCATGATTTCCAGTCTGAGAAAATTGAATTAAATATCAAAGGTACTGAGGTATTTACAGCTCGTATGATTGGAGAAGCATTACCTAATTTTCAGGTAATGAATCCTGATCTAGTGATTTGTAACCTACATCCGGGTACTAATTTCCATATTGAAATGCACATCGGTAAGGGTCGTGGTTATGTTCCTGCAGAGGAAAATCGCCCTGTTGATGCTCCTATTGGTTTTATCGCTATCGATTCTATCTACACTCCAATTCGCAATGTAAAATATACCATTGAGAATACTCGTGTGGAGCAAAGAACTGACTTCGAAAAATTAATCATGGAGGTTAACACTGATGGTACTATTCATCCGGAAGAAGCAGTAAAAGAAGCATCTCGTATTCTTATCCAACATTTAATGATCATCACTGATGAGAATATTTCTTTAGATGTTAGAAAAGAAGAGAAAGAAAACATTGTAGACGAAGAAACATTACTAGTTCGTAAAGTGTTGAATACACCACTTGAAGATTTAGAGCTTTCAGTTCGTGCTTTCAATTGCTTAAAAGCTGCTAAAATCAATTCTTTAAGTGAATTAGTTCAGTACACTCAAGAAGAGTTGATGAAGTTCCGCAACTTCGGTCAGAAATCTTTATCTGAAATCGAGCAAGTGCTTAACGAGCGCGGTCTACATTTCGGTATGGATATCAACAAATTCCGCAGAGGAGACGATTAAAATTTATAACTAATGCACATCTAGTTTAATAATTAGATGTGCATTTTGTATATTATTAAAGACCTAGTTTGGTCAATTTAACAACCGCCTCGTAATTCCTGACACGGTACGAGGTCTTAAAACAAATAATGTCATGCGTCACGGAGACAAAATTAACAACTTAGGCCGTACAGCCTCTCATCGCAAAGCGTTGCTTAATAACTTAGCAACTCAATTAATTGCTTACAAACGTATCACTACTACTTTAGCTAAAGCTAAAGCACTACGTGTGTTTGTAGAGCCTATCATCACTCGTTCTAAAAATGACAACATGCACAACCGTCGTGTTGTATTTAGCTATCTTCAAGATAAAGAAGCTATTAAAGAATTGTTTGGTGTAATTGGCGATAAAGTAGCTAACCGTCCAGGTGGTTATACACGTATCATTAAATTACCTCGTCGTATGGGTGATGCTTCTGATATGGCTATGATTGAATTGGTTGATTTCAATGAAATCTATGGCAAACACATCACTGAAGAAGCTGCTAAGAAAACACGTCGTAGCCGTCGTGGTGGTAAAAAAGCTGATGCAACATCTACTGAAGTTGTTGCTGAAGCTCCTGCTACTGAAGCAACTGAATCTACAGAAGAAAATAATGGTTAATACCATTTTTATTCATCATATTAATAGGCTCCGGTTTCGGAGCCTATTTTTTTGCCGATAACATAAGTCTATTTACCGAAAATCTTACTTAAAGTGCTATTTCGTGTTATACTTTTGCGGCTCATTTAGTTAGGGAATATATATGGCTCGTAGAAAAATGCAATTGGGAGAAGAATCTCCAAAAGCATCCATAAATAAAGAGAATATTAAAGAAGCGTTAGTAATATTCAGATATTTAAAACCTTATAAGGGAATATTTATTACTGGCCTTGTTTTCATTGCGTTGAGTAGTGGAACAACTATGGCATTTCCATATTTGCTGAAAAAACTGATAGATAGTGCACACGCCGTTAATCAGATGTATGGTTTTACTATTACCCCTGGTAAAATTGCGTTAACTATGATTTGTGTGCTATCACTTCAAATGGTATTTTCTTTTTTACGCATCTATCTTTTTACCACAGTAGGAGAGAATGCGGTTGCAGATATGCGTAAAGATATTTATGCCAGATTAATTAAAATGCCTATTGATTTTTTTGCTCAGCATAGGGTGGGCGAACTTTCCAGCAGAATTACTGCTGATGTTACTCAAATTCAGAGTGCTGTTACCACAATACTAGCCGAGTTTATAAGAGGTATATTAACACTTATAATAGGAATCAGCTTGATTTTTATTATAAGCCCCAAAATGACTTTGTTGATGCTATCAATTATACCCGTTATAATTGTAGTTGCACTTGTTTTTAGTAAGCGTATACGTAAAGTATCTAAGCAGGAGCAAGACCAGCTTGCTGACTCCGGAATTGTGGTTCAAGAAACATTACAAGGTATAAGTAATGTTAAGGCCTTTTCTAACGAATGGTATGAAATAAACAGATATAACGATAGTATATCAAAAATGGTGAAGCTTGCAGTATCTAATGGTAGGCTAACCGGTTTTTTTGTATCATTTATGTTGTTTAGCGTGTTTGGTGCCATAGTTATGGTAGTGTGGTATGGTGCCGGTTTAGTGCAGCAAGGGTTATTGTCTTTTGGAGATTTAACTGCATTTGTAGTATATACTGCATTTGTAGGTGGTTCAATGGCCGGTTTTGCAGATTTGTATAGTCAGCTTCAAAAAACATTAGGTGCTACACAGCGGGTAAGAGAACTACTTAATGAGCCAATAGAAGATATTAGCATAAGAGATGCCTCTAAAAATGAATTGAAGTTATCGGGTAATGTAAGTTTGAAGCATGTAGCATTTCATTATCCTAATAGAAATGATATGCCTGTTTTAAGGGATATTTCTATTGACGTTAAAGCAGGTGAGCAGGTAGCAATAGTAGGGGCTAGTGGTGCAGGGAAGAGTACAATAATATCTTTATTATTGAGGTTTTATGAGCCTATTTCAGGGGAGATTTGTTTTGATGAAATTGAAAGTAGTAATATACCATTATCAGCTTTAAGAAATCAGATGGCACTTGTACCCCAAGATATATTACTATTTGGTGGAACCATTTTTGAAAACATTGCCTATGGTGCCCCAGGCGCTACGTATGAAGAAGTTATCGAAGCTGCTAAGCAAGCTAATGCCTATGATTTCATTATGTCTTTCCCTGAACAATTTAATACGGTGGTGGGAGAGCGTGGAATGAAATTATCGGGTGGTCAAAGACAGCGTGTTGCTATCGCAAGAGCCATACTGAAAAATCCATCTATACTATTGTTAGATGAAGCTACAAGCGCATTAGATTCTGAGTCTGAAGCTCTAGTTCAGGATGCCTTAAATAACCTCATGAAAAATAGAACATCTTTTGTAGTGGCTCATAGATTGTCTACAATTCGCAATGCAGATAAGATAATTGTGCTTGAAGGTGGGTATATTAAAGAAGCTGGATCTCATGCCGAATTAATGAATATTGCTGATGGTATCTACAAGAATATGACCCTAATGCAGTCTAATATTGTAGAATAGATAGAAAACTTTCCACCTTGTTTTACAATCTGCAAAATGCAGTGTATATTAGTGCCAAATAAACATGCAATGAATTTTAAGACGCTACTTTTAGGTGTTTTGTTGCTAACCACTTTTGCCAGCTGTTCTCGTTTTACTCAAGTGGTTTACGTATCGCCATCTAATGAAGATATTCAAAGTGTAAATCACTTTTACCAGTATGAAAATGAAGATGTAAAAGTTGTCTATTGGTTTTGGGCTGAACATGGTGTAATGTCATTTTTGTTTTTAAACAAAACAGATAAGCCCTTGTATATTGATTGGAAAAAGTCTGCCATGATTAATAATGGTAAAAGATATAGTTATTACACTAATAAGTATGCTAGTAACTACAGCACTTATGGTACTATGTATGGCTTGGAATGGTTAGATGTATTTAATGAATACTATACTATGTCTAATAAGCAAAATATAAATAAAGGTACTCTTGTTAAAGGCGAGAGAGTAACCTTTATTCCTCCAAGATCTTACATCACTCAAGCGTTTTACAACCTAACAGCAAATATTTATTTTGATGTAAATGACAGAAATACTGAGGTTGAAAATATAAACTTCTGTAGAGTGTACGTTAGTCGCAGCAACAAAGAAGTGAGCTTTAGAAACTATGTTACGTATGGCTATGACGAGGCATTGACAGCAGAAAAGCATATTGACAATGAGTTTCACTTAAATAAAGTTGTAACAATGGAAGATCGTCTATTTACTTATAAAGATGTAAATGGCTATCGTGTAAATGATTGGGAACGTCCTTCAAGATTCTTTATTGAAGAATTGAGATGGCAGGATGTTTATAAATAATAGACTTTTTTATACAAATAATTTGGGGTGAGCTTTTGGTTTGCCCCTTTTTCATGTTAGACAGGTAGATAAATGTTGCTTAAAACTATAGTAGACACACCACTTGGAGTTATGATAGCAGGTGCCAGCGATGCGGGTATATGTTTGTTTGATTTTGATAATAGATCAAGGTTGGCTGCCATAATTAGACGAATTGAAGAATATTATGATACTGAATTTCAAGATGGTGACAGTCCATTATTTAGTCAATTAAAGACGGAAATTGATGAATACTTCATGGGACAGCGTCGTTTCTTTTCTGTTAAACTAGATTTAGTTGGTACAGATTTTCAAAAGCAAGTATGGAATGCGCTTTTAAATATACCTTATGCTGCTACCAGATCTTATAAGCAACAGTCATTAAGCCTTGGTAGTGATAAAAATACAAGAGCTGTTGCTAATGCTAATGGTGATAATGGTATTGCAATTATTGTACCTTGCCATAGAGTAATAGGCGAAAATGGCAGTCTTACTGGGTATGGTGGTGGTCTAGAGAGAAAAAAATGGTTGCTAGACCATGAAAGGCGTTATGCCGGTAAGCCGGGACAAGCAACATTATTTTAATTTTGGTATGATATTTGCGGATTTTTGCTAATAAGAGTAATATCTGTAACTTTATAAAAATTATTTTATGAAAAAGAACCCCATAGTGTTTGGAATAGCGTTAGCTAGTGTGGTAGTTGGTTTGTCTGTATTGCAATCTTGTAATAAGCTTTCAAAGTTAGTACAGTACGATTTAGAAATGCAAACTGCTGATGTTGAAGTGGTTATACCTCCGGTTGCAGATACAAATGCAACATATGCAGGTACCCAAACTAATTATTATAATGTAGATTCTTTTATTAAGGCTAATACAAATAATATATTGGGTTTAAGTAATATTACAAGTGCTAAAATTACTTCATGTGTGGTTACCATGCAATCGCCACCAGCTGGCATTAGTTTTGGTAATTTTAAATCGGTAAATGCATCTTTCTTTACCAATGGCAACACAACTCCTTTTGTTGTTGCTATTGCTAACAATCCTGATGTAAATACAACTACATTAAATATTCCAGTAGATTCTAATGCAGATTTAAGACCCTATTTTAATGGCAATAACTACACTTATGCCATGTCTGGTTCATTGCGTCGCGCTATTACTGATACAGTAAAATGTAAGGTGCAGTTGAAATATAAAATTCACGTAGAAGGATAGTATATCCATATAAAGGATAGTATTTTTACAGCCTAGTTACTCAATAATAGTAACTAGGTTTTTTTATTTAGAATAACTGTAAATACAATGAGAAAACTTATAAGAAATATATCATCCTTACAAGTGTTAGGTGATGCTAAGCTAAAGTCGGGTATAGAGATGCAAAATGTAGAAAGTTTAGCAAATGCCTGGTTAGTAATAGATGGTGAATGTATTCATAGTTTTGGTACAAACGACACCCCTTATTTAGATGTGGCAGATGAAGAGATAGATGCTAAAGGAGGTATGTTATTACCTGCATGGTGTGACAGTCATACCCACTTAGTATTTGCAGCACCTAGAAATGAGGAGTTTGTAGATAGAGTAAAAGGGTTGAGTTATGAGGAAATTGCTGCTAGAGGCGGAGGCATTTTAAACTCTGCACGCAAGCTAAATACAATGTCAGAGAATGAGTTGTATGATCAAAGTTTAGTAAGATTGTATAATGTAGTAAGTCAAGGTACAGGTAGTATTGAAATAAAGAGCGGCTATGGATTGTCCTTAGAGGGAGAATTAAAGATGCTAAGAGTGATAAGAAGGTTGAAAGAAACAACTGGTATGCCAATAAAAGCCAGTTTTTTAGCTGCTCATGCATATCCTTTAGAGTATAAACAGAATAAATCGGCTTATATAGATTTGATTATTAATACCATGTTACCGCAAGTTGCAGCAGAAGGTTTAGCGGACTACATGGATGTGTTTTGTGAAAAAGGCTTTTTTGAAGTTTCTGAAACAGAACAACTGTTAGAAGCCGGATGGAAATATGGCTTAAGGCCTAAAATACATGCTAACCAACTACATCATTCAGGAGGTGTGCAAGTGGGTGTAAAGCATAATGCCCTCAGTGTTGACCATTTAGAATGTGTGGGTGCTGAAGAAATACAGGCACTTAAAGGAAGTAACACTATACCTGTATTATTACCTGGTGCAGCATTCTTTCTTGGTATTAGCTACCAGCCAGCCCGTAAAATAATTGATGCTGGTTTGCCGGTATGTCTAGCTACTGATTATAATCCTGGTTCATGTCCATCTGGAAATGTTCCATTAATGCTTACACTGGCCTGCACACAATTAAAAATGACCCCCGAGGAGGCCATTAATTCTGTTACTATAAATGGTGCTTGCGCTATGGAATTAGAAGGTATAGTAGGGTCGATAGCAGCGGGAAAATTAGCTAATTTAATAATTACAAAACCTATGCAAGAATTATCCTACATACCGTACGATTATGGTAATAATCCTGTAGCTAAAACCTTAATTAAGGGGAAGGTTTGGTAGTTCAGACACCAATCTTTGCAATTCATTCATTAATTCAATAGTTAAGTTTTTACTAGCCTCTGGCTGTGCGTGTAGTGCAGCCGGAGTGTTTTGAAAGTACTGTATTAACCATTTATCGCCAGTAAGCTTTGCAGTCATTATTTGCACCGCATTAAATACAGGATTTATGTTGTCAGAGCCGGTAGGAACCATGCCGACATCTGCTCTTAATACAGCTACCGTATCTGATAAAAGCTGAATATCTCTTACTAGAGTAACGTATGCAGCAGTAGCATGATGTGTAAATACCTCAGTTAATAATTCTTCAAGTTCAATCCTTCCCTTTACTAAACTGCCATCAAAGCCTATTAAAGTTCCATTTTCGTCAAAAGCTTTACACATTGTAGCTGATTCTCGTCTGTTCCAGCCGTGTATCCATTGTAAGTATAATTCTTTAACTCTAGTGTTTATGTCTTGTGTATTCATTTTTCTAAATTATAGTGCAGCAAACTGGCGAAGATGATGGGTTGCATGCTTATATAGCAATTGTACTTGCATTTGAAAATCTAGTTTTCCAAAAAATGGGTTATCCACTTTCAGAGAACTATTGTTCTTATATACTTCAAAGAAGTAATTAATTTCACTTTGTAACTCTATTATAGCATCGTCCATAGATGTGTGTCTAACCTCAGGAGGAGTATCTGGCATTAAAGCGTTTGGGGTATTCTCTCTAAATGGTTTTTCAGAAGCTAGGAAGGCTTGCATTTTAGGTAGTATATCTTCAGCTGTAACTATAGCATGTTGGTTTTTTCCGCTAGCAATAGCTACATACTCGCTCATATGTTCCACCATTTGTTGAGGATTCATTTTACCCCACAAAGGAGATTTGTCCGCAGGAATATTCTTTATTTTAGCAGTAAATTCTTTTTCTAAGAAAGATATTTTTTGCTCAATATTTTCAATCATTAGTTATAATAGTTTTGATATAAGTGCTTCTTGTGTCAAACCCTCAGCCTCAGCTTTGTAGTTACGCATAATGCGATGTTTAAGTACCGGAACTACCATTGCTTTTACATCCTCAATATCTGGAGAGTATTTGCCTTTTAATAGAGCGTGACATTTAGCCCCTAGTACTAAATATTGAGATGCTCTAGGGCCTGCACCGTAGGCAATATATTGGTTGGCTATATCTGCAGCACCTGGTTTTCCGGGCCTGGTTTTTTGTACTAGAGATACAGCGTATTCTAGCACATTATCCGGAACGGGTACGCGTCTTACTAGTTCTTGATAATAAAGTATGTCATCTCCGCTAATTACTTTTTCTAAATCTACTTTATTAGCACCGGTAGTATTTTTAACTATATCTACTTCGTCTCTAAATGAAGGGTAGTCTAGTGTTAGTTGAAACATGAAGCGGTCAAGCTGTGCTTCAGGTAGCGGGTATGTACCCTCTTGCTCTATTGGGTTTTGTGTAGCTAGCACAAAAAATGGTGCAGGTAATTTGTACACTTCACCCGCAGCAGTTACATTGCGCTCCTGCATAGCTTCTAGCAAGGCAGCTTGTGTTTTGGGGGGAGTACGGTTTATCTCATCTGCAAGAATGATATTAGCAAAAATGGGACCTTTTATAAATTGAAATTGTCTTTGCTCGTTTAATATTTCGGCACCTACTATATCGCTAGGCATTAAGTCTGGTGTAAACTGAATTCTCTTAAATGATAAGTGAAGCACATCAGAGAGCGTTTTTACTAACAACGTCTTAGCAAGACCCGGAACACCAACTAATAAACTATGACCATTACATAGTATGGATATAATTAGCTTCTCTACTACTTCTTCTTGCCCTACGATAACTTTTCCTATGGCTTTTTTTAATATTTCCACCTGCTCTTTAAGAGCGTCAGCAGCTTCAATGTCGTTTGAAAAATATGGCATGAATAGTACCTTTTTTAAAGAATGTGAAAGTTCTATTATTTTGTGTAAAGAAACAAATACTTATGAGTGATATAACGTTAAAAGAGTTGCAAAATAATGTGGATGGATGGATTAAAACTGTAGGCGTAAGATACTTTAATGAACTTACTAATCTGGGTATATTAATGGAAGAAGTGGGGGAGTTATCTAGGCTTATGGTTAGAAAGTATGGAGAGCAGTCATTTAAAGAAAGTGATAAGCACAAAGAGCTAGCAGATGAAATGGCAGATGTATTATGGGTATTGGTATGTTTAGCTAATCAAACTGGTGTAGATCTAACAGCTGCTATTGAAAAGAATTTCGATAAAAAGAATATTAGAGATGCAAAACGCCATATAGATAATGAAAAGTTGAAATAATTTTAATGTGAATTGTATGCATAAAAAAACTGCTGCATGTTTGTGCAGCAGTTTTTAATTATTCTATAATAAATTACATTCTTTCAGGCAATTCAATTCCTAACAGTCCCATAGCATTGCGTAATACTCTAGCTGTAAGTACTATAATCATAATTCTTAATTGTTTTTTCTCCTCAGACTCTGCATTAGATACGCTATGTGCATCGTAAAAAGAGTTGAAAGATTGTGCTAGCTGGAAAGAATAATTACATAATTCAGATGGATTATACTCGTCAGCTGCTGCTTTTAAAATGGTAGGGTATTGCTCCAGTTGGCAAATCAATTTCTTTTCTGCTGTACTGAGTGCACTTTCAATACTTAAGCCTGGGAATGTTAAATCACTAGGGATAGTAGCTTTACCTTCTTTTCTTAGGATAGAGCATATGCGGGCATGAGCATATTGAATAAATGTAGCCGTAAATCCATGTAAGTCAATAGACTCCTGTGGATTGAAAATCATTTTCTTCTTAGGCTCTACTCGTAGTAGATAGAATTTTAGTGCGCCAAGCCCAATCATATTATATAATCTATCTAATTCCTCAGCAGAAAATCCTTCTGTTTTTCCTGCTTTTTCGGTTTGCTCTTTAGAAAGATTATACATTTCAGCTATCATATCATCTGCATCTACCACAGTTCCCTCACGGCTTTTCATTCTTCCAGAAGGCAGCTCTACCATTCCATAAGAGAGGTGATAAATACCATCTGCACAAGGTTCTCCCATTTTTTTAAGAATGAGTTGTAGCACCTGCATATGATAGTTTTGTTCATCAGCTATAACATATACAGATTTATTTAGCTGATGGTCATTGTATTTCATTACTGCTGTGCCTAAGTCTTGCGTCATATATACTGACGTTCCATCGCCACGTAGTAATAGTTTTTGATCCAAACCATCTGCAGTTAAGTCTATCCAAACAGAACCATCTTCTTTTTTGAACAGAACCCCTTTTTCAAGGCCAGTTTCTACTAGTTTTTTACCTAATAGGTAGGTATCACTTTCGTAATATTTTACATCAAAAGATACACCTAGCTTATTGTAAGTAACGTCAAAACCATCGTAAACCCATCCATTCATGGTTGCCCAAAGTTGCTTAACTTCTGTATTTCCCATTTCCCATTTTCTTAGCATTTCTTGGGCGGCCAACATTATTGGGGCTTCTTTCTCAGCTATTTTTTTATCTGTTCCCTTAGCTACTAGTTCTTCAATCTCTGCTTTATAAACGTCATTAAACTTTACATAGTAGTCGCCCACCAAGTGGTCGCCTTTAATGCCTGTAGATTCCGGTGTTACACCATTTCCCAACATTTGCCAAGCAATCATAGATTTGCATATGTGTATGCCTCTGTCATTGATTAAATTGGCTTTTACTACACTATTGCCTGCTTCTGATAGTATGTTGCTTACTGCAGCACCCAAGAAAATATTTCTTAAATGCCCAAAGTGTAAAGGCTTATTAGTATTGGGAGAAGAGTATTCTACCATTACTTTGTTTGATATGGTAGTTGTTTTTCCGAAAGATGAATTTGTGACATTGTTTGAAAGGAAACTAAACCATACACTATCTTTAATAGTTAGATTCAAAAAGCCACTAACTATTTGATACTTAGAAACAAGATTGTTGTCTTGTAAAAGAGCTTCACCTAGCATATTTCCAAGTACGTCAGGCTTTTGTTTTAAAAGCTTTACAAAAGGGAATAAAACAACGGTATAATCGCCCTCAAATTCAGGCTTTGTGAGGTTAATGGCTACTTGGTCTATAGTGAATGTATTGTCTGGAAATAACTGTTGTAGTTTTTCGCAAACGATTGATTTTATATTTAATGCTAATGTCATTTCTAAATAATATTCTAATATAAATTACCACTTTAATAAAGCCCCAATCTTATCGGCAACTTTATCTGCATTAGGTAGCATGGCTGCTTCTAGTCCCATATTCATGGGTACCGCAGGCAAGTCTAGTGCTCCCATTGTTTGTACAGGTGCATCTAAGTACTGGAAACAATTCTGAGCAATGCGACCTGCTAATGCTTCACAAAACGAATTTCTAAGTTGCTCTTCTGTTAGTACTAGTACTTTACCGTGCTTTTTAACAGTGTCGTATACCAATTGTTCGTCTAGTGGATATATGGTTCTTAAGTCAATAACTTCTACTTGTCCTGGATATTGTTTAGAAGCATTTTTAGCCCAATACACGCCCATTCCATAAGTAATTATACATATAGACTCTCCATTGTCAATGGCTTCTTCGCTTGCTTGTAATACTGAAATACCTTTTCCAAAGGGAAGAACATAATCACGATCAGGCTCTACTGTTTTTGCGTCCTCTGTTCCCGGTACTTTACTCCAGTAAAGACCTTTATGTTCTAGCATAACTACAGGATTGCCATCATAAAAGGCCGATTTCATAAGCCCTTTAAGATCGGCAGCATTACTTGGGTAGGCTATTTTTATACCTTTTATAGTGGCTAATGTACTCTCAACGCTACCACTATGATATGGGCCTCCACCACCATAAGCGCCTATAGGCACTCTTAAAATCATAGACACAGGATACTTGCCACAGCTTAGGTAACATGACTTACTAATTTCTGTTACTAGTTGGTTAATGCCAGGATATATATAGTCAGCAAATTGGACTTCTACTATTGGTTTTAGACCTACGGCATGCATACCGGCAGTAGAACCAACTATATATGCTTCTTGTATGGCAGTGTTAAATACTCTATCATCTCCAAATTTATCTGCTAGAGTAGCTGCCTCACGAAATACACCACCCAGTCTTTTACCAACATCTTGACCATAAAACAATGCTTCAGGATGGTCTTGTAACAGTTCTTCTACAGCATGCAGTGCAGCATCTACCATTACAACTTTGTCTATACCTTCCGGTGTTGTGCATCCTTTTTCCTCTGTAATCGGTGTTT
>CAYWUY010000032.1:0-137 GCA_964461535.1 uncultured Flavipsychrobacter sp. | reverse complement strand
CCAAATTTATCTGCTAGGGTAGCTGCTTCACGAAATACACCACCCAGTCTTTTACCAACATCTTGACCGTAAAATAATGCTTCCGGATGGTCTTGTAACAGTTCTTCTACAGCATGCAGTGCAGCATCTACCATTAC
>CAYWUY010000031.1:0-33955 GCA_964461535.1 uncultured Flavipsychrobacter sp. | reverse complement strand
TAAGGCAGCAGCAGTATGCTAAGCAAAGTTGGGAGTTAGATATAACACTTACGCCCAGTCAGTTCCCGGTAAAAAAAGGAAATTTTATAGCTAATTCTGGTAATACGGGTGCATCTACCGCGCCTCATTTACATTTCGAGATACGGGATTCTAAAACTGAACATCCATTGAATCCTCAGTTGTACGGTTTCCCTATGCAAGACACAAAGCCGCCAGTACCTGTGGAATTATCAGTTTATACGCAGCCATTTTATGCTAGAATACCTAAATTTCATTCTCTAAAGTTCAATAAGGGAATCTATACTACTGGGTTAAGCGGTAAAAAAGGTAAGGTGGTGGTAAAAGATACTCTAGTAGTAACAGAGCCAAGGGTTGGTTTAGGTATAAATGTAGATGATTACATGGATGGTAGCGATAATTCACTTTCTTATCTGGATATAAAGCTATTTCTAAATGACTCTTTGCAAACGCATATTGTGCTAGACGACATTGGTTATGATGAAACCAGATATGTAAATGCGTTTGCAGATTATAGAACTAAAAAGAAAGTAGGTAGGTGGCAGCAATGTTTGTTTAAGTTACCTGGTAATAATCTCAATTCGATATATAGAGATTTAAACGCTAATAGTGGTTGGCTAGATTTGGAACTCAATAAGGTATACCAAGTGAGGATTAGGATAGAGGATGATATGAAAAATGTAAGCACAGTAACAACTAAGCTCGTATATCGCCTTAGTGGAAGCAAGACTACAATAACTCCGATTGGTCAGTTGTGGTCATGGAATAAACCCAATTTCATTAAAGATGCCAACCTTTCATTTAGCTTAGATAAAGGTGCTTTATATGACGATATCTTCTTTAATTTTTCTGCTTCTGAGAAAAAAAAGTCTTTTTCATATACTTACCAATTAGGAGATCCGGCAATACCTATACATAAGTACAGCGACTTGAAGATAAGACCATACAAGCCCGTGCCGTTTGATTTAAGAAATAAGATGGTATTGATGAGTAGCGACGGTAAAAGTATTGAAGGTAAAGCAGCTAAAAGTATTGAGGAAGGTTGGTACTCAGCCTCGGTAAGGAGTTTTGGTGAATACTGGCTAGATGTAGATACGGTGGCGCCCAAGATTACATGCAATGTGAAAGAGAATGCTAATTTAAGCAGTGCAAAAAAAATAGCATTCTTTGCTAAAGATGATATAACATCAGTTAAAAAGTTTAGTGGTTTTATAGATGAACAATGGGTGTGTTTTGAGCAAAGAGGAAATATATTTTTTTATGAGTTTGACGAATATTGTAAACCGGGTGAACATCAGTTAGTGTTTGTAGCACAAGATGAAAATGGTAACTCCAATAGCTTTACATTACATTTTACTAGGTAGTACTAAATTATAAGTGAATCATTATGTTGTTAGAAAAAGGAACAAAAGCACCTGCATTTAAAGCGAAAAATCAAAACGGAGAAATTGTTGAATTGAAACAATTTAAGGGCCAAAAGTTGGCATTGTATTTTTATCCTAAAGACCTAACCTCTACTTGCACGGTTGAGGCTTGTAATCTTAGAGATAATTTTGACGTGCTTAAAGAAAAGGGCATTACAATTATTGGTGTAAGTCCTGATGATGAGAAGAGCCATAAAAAGTTTGAAGAGAAAAATGAATTGCCCTTTCAGCTATTGGCAGATGTTGATAAGAAAATAGTAGAAGCCTATGGCGTATGGGCCGAAAAATCTATGTATGGCAATAAATATATGGGGGTTTTAAGAACTACTTATCTTATCAATGAAAAAGGAGTTATAGAGCATGTGATTGATAAAGTGAAGAGTAAAGAACATGCTAAACAAATACTGAAAGTGTGGGGCGAATAAAAAAAGCGGGCGACCAATAATAAAGGTCGCCCGCTTTTTTTATTTGGTGTTAGCTTATTGGCCGGAAGCAACGCTAACGTCAATTACAAAAGTATGTAGTGGAAATGCAGGAGTTAGCTGTGTATTGTATTCATTGGTTAGCTGTACTGCACGCTCAGCATTTACATCACTTGTGAAGCTAAATGCTAAATAAGAATCAAACTCCTCTTTTTGACTGCCCAGCCAACTAGATAAAGCATGGCTTTCATCATTTGTTCTTATTCCGGTAGTGTCAGCAGTACTAAAAATACTTACTGATGCCTTTTCCATAATTGTATGCACCAGTGCCTGATATTCTTTTATTGATGTTATTATAAGTAGCTTCATTGCTTTTGTTTTTATTGGTTATTCAATTGGTACTTTCTTTTTCATCATTTTGAAGTACAATAACGGCACCACTAATAGTGTAAGGAATGTAGATGTAATTGTTCCGCCTATCAATGATATGGCTAAGCCCTGAAAAATTGGATCAAAAAGTATTATTACCGCTCCTAGTACTACAGCACCTGCCGTTAATAGTATCGGTGTGGTCCGTACTGCTCCTGCTTCTATTACTGCCTGCCTTAGCGGTATGTTTTCTCGTAGTCTTATATTTATGAAGTCTATAAGTAAGACTGAATTTCTAACCATTACTCCTGCTAGTGCTATAAATCCTATCATAGAAGTGGCTGTGAAATATGCACCTAGCACCCAGTGCCCAAATACTATTCCTATTAGTGACAGGGGTATTGCAGCAAGCATTACTATAGGCACTTTAAAGTCTTGAAACCAACCCACTATAAGCATGTATATAATGACTATCACTGCTACAAATGCAATGCCTAAATCTCTAAATACTTCGTAGGTAATTTGCCATTCACCATCCCACTTAAGGGTATATTCGTCTTCAAAGTCTGGTTGGTGGGTATACTCCTCATTTAGCTTACTACTTTTGGGAGCTTTAACTAGTCCTAAGCTGTCTGAAATTTTAGATATTGCATAAAAGGGACTTTCCAAAGCGCCAGCCATATCTGCCATTACATACACTACTTCTTTTTGGTTTTTACGATAAATGCTTTTAGCTTTTATTGTTTGTTTTACATTTACTACATCACCCAATGGCACAGTATGGCCGTTTCTGCCTAGTATATGTAGTCCTAGTAAGTCGTTAATGTTTGTCTTTTGCTCATTATTTAGTTTTATATTTATAGGTACTTGCTGGTATTGATTGGCTTGATACAAATTTGTATTAGCCATACCCGATAGCGCAGCATAAGTAGTTGCGCTTACTTGTTGTGTTACTATGCCGTGTTGCATAGCCTTTTCTTTATTTACTTCAAGTTTATACTCTGGTTGGTTGTCTTCTACCATCCAGTCTATATCTACAACATCAGCAGTTTGTGCTAGCCTATGCTTTATTTGTTTAGCAATAGCTATTTGTTGATCATAGTCTGGTCCATATATCTCAGCTACAATGGTAGATAATACAGGTGGCCCAGGTGGAACCTCTACAATTTTTACATTAGCAGCATACTTTTTAGCTATTGCTTGTATGGCAGGTCTCATTTCCTTCGCTATTTGGTGGCTTTGTGCCTTACGTTCTTTTTTATCTACAAGGTTTACTTGTATGTCAGCAACATTATCTCCGCGGCGTAAATCATAGTGCCGCACTAGTCCATTAAAACTAATTGGGGCAGCTGTTCCTACATATTCTTGATAGGTTCTTACTAGTGGTTGTTGTGCTATATACGCTGCTATTTCATTAGTTATAGCTTGCGTTCTTTCTAATGAGCTTCCCTCTGGCATATCTATTACTACCTGAAATTCATTTTTATTATCGAAGGGGAGCATCTTTACTGCTACTGTTTTTGTATAAAATAGTGTAAGAGATAAAAGGAGAATAGCAGCAGTGCCAAAAATAAACCCATAACGTTTAGTTCTGCTATCAAGTAGTGGTTTTATAAATGCTAAATATAACTTGTAGATGCGTGTTTCTTCTAGAAGATGAGCCTTATGTTCGTTTTTGCTCATACCCCTATGTTCTTTTTCTCTTAAGAATAAATAGCCTAAGTAAGGTGTAAGTGTTAGCGCTACAATTAGTGATAGCATCATAGCTATTGATGCGCCAATTGGCATAGGGCTCATGTAAGGACCCATAAGCCCTGAGACAAAGGCCATTGGTAGTACTGCGGCAATAACCGTAAATGTTGCTAGTATAGTGGGATTGCCAACTTCATTGATTGCAAAAATAGCAGCTTGCAAAGGCGGAAGCACTCGCATTTTAAAGTGTCTATGCATATTTTCAGCTATTATAATCGAATCGTCTACTACTAAGCCGGTAATAAATACTAGAGCAAATAAAGTGATACGGTTGAGTGTATAATGCATGAAGTAATAGCTAAATAAGGTAAGCGCAAACGTAACCGGAACTGATAGAAATACTACTAATCCTCCCCTCCAGCCCATGGCTAGCATAACAAATAGCGTCACTACAACTATAGCTATAAATAAGTGCAGCAATAGCTCCGACACTTTCTCTGATGCGGTCTCTCCGTAGTTTCTGGTTGTAGTAATATGCACATCTTTAGGTAACAATTTTGGAGTAACGTGTGCTACTTTTTGAGTTATTGCTTCGCTCAATTGCATAGCATCAGCACCTTTTTTCTTTGATATTGATAATGTTATTGCCGGATATACACCTTTATGCTGTGTGCTTTCTTTCTCTGCCTTTCCAAATCCCATGGCCACATATTGGTGTACGCTCTCCGCTCCGTCTGAAATTGTTGCTATTTGTTTTAGATATACCGGTAGTCCTTCATTTTCTCCTACCACTATGTTGCCTACATCTTCTGTTGTAGTTAAAAAGTTACCAGTTTCTACTGCATACACACTGTCTCTAGTAGTTATACTTCCACTACTTGTTTGTGAGTTACTGCCTTGTATGGCGTTGTTTATGCTTAGTATATCTATATGGTTTTGTGCCATTTTAGCTATATCAGGTACTACAGTAATAACTCTACTACGCCCTCCAATTAAATTAATTGTAGAGATATTCGGTATTTTCTTTATTTCATTACTTAATTCTTGACTTATTTGTTTTAGTTGAAAGTCATCGTATGTATCGCTCCATACAGTTAACCCCAAAACTGGAACGTCGTCTATAGCTCTTGTTTTTATTAATGGCATGGTTACGCCTTTTGGCATTTGATCCATGCTTTTCATTAGTTCGCTATATAGCTTTACTAAAGAGCGTTCTACATCCTCTCCTACATAAAACTGTACAATTAACATTACTTGCCCTTGCATTGATGTTGAGTACACATATTCTACGCCCTTTATGTTAGATATAATCTTTTCCATAGGTGCAGCTATTTTAGTTTCCACATCTTTAGGGCTAGCACCCGGATAGCCAATAAAAATATCGGCCATTGGTACTTGTATTTGTGGCTCTTCTTCTCGTGGAATCAGCATTGTGCTGTAGCCACCTATCAGTAAAAATGCCACCATAAGTAGTATGGTTAGTTTTGACTGAAGAAAGGCTTTAGCAATATTTCCCGATAATCCTTTTTGCATTTTTAATTATTTAGTTGGGGTTAGATATTATTTTGTTTTTACCGGAGCGCCATTAAATAAATCTCTATCGGCATTTTCTATTATTTGCTCGCCGTTCTTAAGCCCTGCCAGTATCTCTACCTTTTCTCCAATAGTTTTTCCTGTCTTAAGCCAATGAAGTATTGCAGTGTTTCCATTTTCTATAGTATATACCCCGGTTAGTCCACCTTTATTTATTAAAGCATTTTTAGGTATGTATATATTGCCTTCTGTAACCTTGCTCTTAGTTCCTTCTATTGTGGCTAGTGCGTACATGCCTGCATGTAGCTTATTACTGTTAGTTACACTTATTTTTGCTACATATTGTCCACCTGTAAGTCTTGATGAACTGCTTATTTCTATAACTTTACCTTGTAATGTTTCTCCTGCCGCATCTACAGTTATATCGGCATTCATCCCTGTTTCGATATTGTTAATTTCCGATTCTGGTACCAGTGCGCTCATCCTAAGTGTAGCATTGCTTTCTAATGCTAGTACAGGCATTCCAGGGTTGGCGATATTTCCTGCATCTAGCATTTTTTGAGTTATTATACCAGAAAATGGTGCAGTTACATTCGCATATGTTAGCTGTGCTAATGCTTCATTCTTCATTTGTTTAGCTGCATCAACTCCTGCTTTTGCCGCTTTGTATTGCGTAGTAATGTTTTCAAGTTCTTTTGCAGATGCGCTTTGTTCTTTAAACAAGGTAGAATATCTATTGTAGTCTTTTTCTGCATTGGCAAATACAGCTTCAGCTTGTGCTAGTGCTGCTTCAGCTTGTAGTTTTTTTGCTAGTATGTCTGCATTGTTTATGCTGAATAATATTTGTCCTTCTTTTACTCTGTCGCCTATATTTACATATACTTTAGTAATGTAGCCCATTATTCTGGTGCTAATATTAGCAGCTTGGGATGCTTCTATTTGTCCGCTCAATTTTATTCCAGTACTTACACTATCTCCTGCTACTATTGTTGTAACATTAATAGGTTGCTGGTTAGTTGATGTGTTCTCCCTTTCTTTTGTATTGCAGC
Source organism: uncultured Flavipsychrobacter sp. (assembly GCA_964461535.1). Classification (GTDB taxonomy): domain Bacteria; phylum Bacteroidota; class Bacteroidia; order Chitinophagales; family Chitinophagaceae; genus Flavipsychrobacter. The sequence goes on along the minus strand of CAYWUY010000031.1, from coordinate 27,448 downwards.
TTATTATTGTTAGCAATAATAAGGGCGCTGAAATTTTTTTGTATGATATCATTTTTTGTTTTTTTATTGGTGTACAGTTGTTAGAAAATTAAGATAGACGTGAGCACTGTTTTTTTCGAAAATAGCTTGTGCTAGTGCTAGCTCTTGCCTAGATAGCTGTGCTTGGGTAAGTAATACATCTGTAGTACTTACTAACCCTTGCTCATATCTGTTTTGGTTTATTCTATTTGCCTCTGTTGCCTGCAGCACGGCTTCTTCATATTGCTTTATTTTAGCTGATGCATCTGCAATACTTCTTTTTGTTTTAGTTAGTTCAATGTTGGCACTATTGGTATATGCCCTTAGTTGTTCTTCTGTTTTGTTTTTTTCTAATTGTTTAGCGGCAATTTTATTTGTGTTTTGTAGACCTCGGAATACATCCCAAGAAAGTTGTATTCCGCCCATATATGCATTAGCAAAGTAGCCTAGAGCACTTTTGTCATGCCATTGATAGTAGCCAAATGCATTTATTCTTGGCAGATAGCTAGCTTTATCTGCTTTAATCAATGCGTCTTGTGCATTTATGGCATAGTTCAAAGCATTAAGGTCGGCTCTTTGTTCTGGTATGCTTTGTGTGTCTTTATAGTTTATGGTAATGCTACTGTCGCAAGTGTATATGTTGTTTGCTGTTTTATTCATTAACAGGTTGAGCATGTCAGAAATGTTTGCTATTCTGCTTTGCATTTCTAACAGTTGCGTTTCAATAGATTTTACTTCTACTGAAACATTTAGTAGATCCGATTTTTGTAATAACCCAAGATCATACCTGTCTTTTGTTACTTTATAGATGGATTTAGCTGTATTCAAAGCAGTTTGTAGAACACTAACAGCCTTCCATGTCATTTGTAATTGTAAATATGTTTGCTGAACCTGCCATGTAATTGCATCAATAGTTCTGTTAGTTTGTTCTTTGTACACTTTTTGCATCAATGCAGCACCTTTGCGTTGATATAGCATATCTGCATTTAAAACAGGCTGTTGAATGCTGATTTTGGTAAGAAAGTCAGCTGATTCTCCAGGGTTATTTAGTTTGCTTGGGTTAAAGTCAGCATTGCTTACTATTTGTTGTTGCAGTTTGAATGCAAAAGCATTAAGAGGGTCGTTTGTTGAAATGGCTGTGTAAGAAACATTAGCATTCGGCAGAAATATTGCGCTGGTTTGCCTGTATTGTGCTTGTGCTATTTTTTCATTTAGCTTAGCTAACGTTATTTTTTCATTTGCAATTGTTGCGGCTTGTATTGCATCTTCTATACTTATTTTTATAGTGTCTTGCGCCCATATGTGGGAAGAGCACGATATTAGTACTGCAATAAAATATCTCTTTTTTAGCCACCTAGTATTTTTTAATAGCATCACGTATTTTATTTTGCAGGCAAAGCTATTTTGCTGCAAAACTTTATACCGTGACTTATGTCACGCTGCTATTTTATAGGCTCTATTACTAAATAAGTTTAGTCAATATTTAGGTGAAGTATCTTTATTTCGTTGTTTTTCAGTATTTGAATGGATTCGTTTTCACTTAGCTTTTTCATTAATCTCGAAATTACTTCTCTCGATGAGTTTAATTCTTGAGCTATTTCTGTGTAGTTTACATTGAAAGTATCTGCTTTTAATGTTTGCTGTCTACGTTTTAAATAGTATAGCAACCTTTCGTCCATATTTCTAAAAACGGTATGGTCAAGTGTTACTAGTAACTCTTGAAATCTTGATCTGTAGTTTTCTAACACAAAATAATACCAAGATTTGTAATTGTTCATCCAAGCGTCCATATACTCAAGTGGTACCATAATTACTTCAGTATTTTCAGATGCTGATGCTTTTAGTTGACTTACTTGATTGCGTGTAGCGCAAATCATAGATAGTGCACATGCTTGTCCTGGTTGTAGATAATACATAAAGTACTCTTTACCCTCATCATCTTCTCTGTAAATCTTAACTAGTCCGCTTACAATTATCATAACCGATTTAAAGTATTGACCGGTTCGCATTATAGATGCACCTTTTTCATAGCTTTTTAGTGTAGCAAAATGTTGTATTTGGTCTACTAGTTCATTTTCAAAATCTGGAAATATACTTTTTATAGCACTATTGGTAAGCATATCGTTACGAGTGTTATTTTTTATCTCACTTATGTAAATGGGCTACAATTTCGTAGCCCATTTGTTTATTTTATCTTTTGTATGCATTCTGCTATGGTTAGTAATTCCTGTTCTCCACTAACAAAGTTTTTTAAACTTACTTTATTTTCTTGTCGCTCATTTTCTCCAGGAATTATTACATAATTAAATCCTCTCTTGTTGGCATACTTAAATTGTTTATCCATTTTAGTAGCATCCGGATAAAGTTCTGTAGTTATTCCTGATGATCTTAGTTGTTTCGCTATTTGTAGCGCATAATTCTCATTTTCACCACCATAGTTTAGTATTAGTACTTTTGCGCCTATGCCTAGTTGCTCGGGAAATAAATTTAATTCCTCAAGCAAATCGTAAATACGGTCTACGCCAAAAGACACACCTACACCACTCAATCCTTTAAGCCCAAATAGTCCTGTTAGGTCATCGTATCTACCTCCGCCCCCTATACTGCCCATCTTTACATCTGGGTGGGTACATACTACCTCTGCAATTACACCTGTGTAGTAGTTCAGTCCTCTAGCTAAGCTAATATCTACCGATATTTTGCCGGCCCAATTTTCATTTGCCAATTGCTGGTAATAGGCTATGGTTTGCTCAAGCTCTTCTATGCCTTTTGCGCCCGAGGCCGTATTGGCCATTATTTCTTTATAGGCTGCTAGCTTTTCTTCATTATTCCCACTTACTGATATTACTTTTAGTATAGCATCTATACCGCTTTGTGCTATGCCACGCTCCTCTAGTTCCTTAGCTACGCCATCCCAACCTATTTTATCTAGCTTATCTAGGGCTATGGTTATTTCCAACATTTGGTCTGCTGCATTGCATAGCTCTGCTAGTGCGGCTAGTAGTTTTCTGCTATTTATTTTAATGTTTACAGGCAGTTTTAATTCATGAAATGCCTGCTGATAGATGCATAATAGCTCTGCCTCATTTATCAATCCATTACTACCCACTATGTCACAGTCGCACTGCCAAAATTCTCTATATCGCCCTTTCTGTGGTCTGTCCGCTCTCCATACGGGTTGCATTTGATATCTGCGGAATGGCATTGCTAAGTCGTTTTGGTGCATTACCACATAGCGAGCAAAGGGTATAGTTAGGTCATACCTTAATGCACGTTCTGTAACTATTGGGGTAGAGTAGGGCTTGCTAAGCAGCTTTGTCCATTCTTCATTTAGCTTATGTTTATCGGCATCTTTTTTTTCATGCAGACCATTATTCAATATTTTAAATATCAGTCTATCGCCCTCCTCTCCATATTTACCTATTAGTGTTGTTAGGTTTTCCATGGCAGGTGTTTCTAGTGGCTGAAAACCATATAGTTCAAATATGTTTCTAAGTGTAGAAAATATGTGCTGTCTTTTTCTTACCTCTATTGGTGAAAAATCTCTTGTGCCCTGTGGTATCGAAGGTTTAGACATAGTTATTTATACTTATTAATTATTGCTTTACAAGTTGCAGTTATCATATCATATACCGGCAGGTAACCATCTTCATTTCCATACCACGGGTCTGGTACCGATTTGTTACATCCCGGTTCTAGTTCGTTTAAAAATAGTTTTACATTATCAATGGTTTTGCCATGTGCTATGTCCTCTATTTCATGAAGCACATCTGTAGCCATAGCATATATTAAATCATACTGAGCTAAATCTTTAGCTGTAAATTTTCGTGCTCTTTGTTTAGAAATATCTATACCATGTTCTAAACAAACTTTTTGTGAAAATCTGTGTGGTGCTTCTCCTACGTGATAAGATTCTGTACCGGCTGAGTCTACAGTCCAGTTAAGTCCATTCTCATTTATAAGATGCTGCATCACACCTTCCGCTATTGGCGATCGGCAAATATTGCCTAAGCAAACCATTAATATTCGCATGGCGGCAAAACTACATAAAATGCAGGCTTGCATATACAAAAAATAGCTGCAATGTTCTTGCAGCTACTTTAATTGACCATAATTGATTGTTTTCTTAACTATTTTTCAAATAATTTGAATCCTACCGATAATCTGAAATAGGTATTTGAAAGTGCTGTATTTATATTGTATCCACCTTGCACATTTTGTTTTGTAGGAGCTTGTTGTATCAATACATCCGTCATCCATCTCTTTTTAAATTCATAGCTAAATCCAATCATGTAACCTATTCTGAAGTTACCGCTACCGTTTTCAGGATATAATGGCCCTTTATAGTTACTAATAGCATTCCCACTATAGCTAAACATAGTACTTGGGTCTGGTGGTGGTGTAGGTAATATACCCGTAATGCTGTAGTATGTAATGTTTTCTTTTCTTATGCTAGTAGATATTTCTTTTATAGAAGGTGTTTTACTGTATAGTAGGTTTAATCCTCCATATACTGACAATTTATCTGTTATCCTATATTTCATTAGTATTGGTAGCTCAAATTCTATGTAGCTTCCTTTTACAGCATAAGATTTTGTAATAGAGTCATAACCTTGCTTGTAAGTATAATTGCGTTTCCACACAGTATCATAACCGATGGGTGTTACCATCATTAGTGTCATTACACTGTCGTGTGTTACTGATGTATTTTTTTGATCAACACTATAAAAAGATTGAGTGCCATCAATGCTTCTGCTAGATAAAACAGCTGATTTTATTGAGGGCTGAACCATTACAGAAAACTTAGAGCTGAATCTTTTTTCAAAATATCCGGCTATTGCTATTTTATTGGCACTGCCAACTTGCCAGCTAGATTCATATCCCATTTTAACGCCTGCTTCTATACCCTTAAATTTCTTAGGGCTATTAGGGTCTTCTTGTTTGTTTTCTGGCATTACAGCTGTACTCGCATGAGGAAGAGCCGTATCCTCCATGTGCAGTAAATCTATTTTTGCAGGTTCTACTTTGGCTATTGGTGCGCTATTAGCAACTATTTCATGGTTGGCTGCTAACTCTTGTTTAGTGTTCGTATTGTTATTGGTTGCCGCTGTTATAGGTTCCGAATTAGGAGTGTTTTTTTTACCATTTTTAGTTGCTGCAGTCTTGTTGCCAATGTTTGCAGTTGGGGTAATGTTTTCTCCTGTAAGACTCGGCACATGAGCATCAGATGCCATATCATGTTTTCCATTTGCTTTCTTTTTGCCGTTAGCATGTGCAACAGTAGGAGTGCCAGCTATTAAACCTGTTGATTTAGCAGCTATGTTTTTTTGCTCTTTAGCAGCTTTTTTAGGTTTATTAACTACAATGCTATTGTCATTATTAGCAGATTCTACTGCATGCGAAACAGGTTTGTTAACCTGTTTTTTATGAGTCACTACACTGGCCGAATACTCGTTGGTATTGCTTTTGACAGTTGTATGTTCACTGGTAGATTTAGTGTTTTGTGCTGGTGTTGCACTTTTTGCTACATTATCAGCATTATGATGTGCAATAGCAGCACTAGCATCTGTATGTTTTTTAGGAGATACTACTTTGCTAGAGCTAAGCGTTACATTACTTCTGTTATTCGCAACAATATTAGGTTTGTTAGCAGTTGTTTCAGTTGTCGATGCAGTTGCTTGTATAGCACCACTAGGGCTGGCTGCTGTAACATCAGTTGGTTTAGCCGCTACATTTACCTGAGTAGCTTTATGTTGTGTTGCTGCAACGCTTTTTACTACATGTGTTTTGTGTTGTATTTCTGTTTTAGCTATTGGTTTACTTACTACTGGTTTAGTATTTGCCACACTTTTTGTAGCTGTGTGCGAACCATCAACATCTTTAATGCTATTAGCTGCTGAGTTTGTACCTGCAGTATTAGTAAGGGTTTTTTTCTCAGTTTGAACCTTATCAGCACTTTTGGTAGTAGTTTCTACAAGTCCAGGTTTGGCTAATGATGCTGTTGTAGCTGTAGCATTTACCGTTTTTTGCTTAGTTACCTGTTCTACAGTAGTTCTGCTATTGCCGTTTTTATTAATGTCAATCTTTTCAGCCTCATTTTTTGCCACAGAAGTTGCTTTTGTAGGCAAGTTGTTGCCTGCTTGCTTATTAGAAGCACTAGAAGCAGTTTTAGCTGTATTGTTTGTTGCTGCTATATTATCGGTAGTACTTTTAGCAATAGTAGCTTTATTAATACTAGCAGTGGCAGTTTTATATAGCTCTTCCTTGCTAGGGGCGGTTGTAGCAGGACTAGCTGTAGCACGTGTTGGTGCTTTTACTTTAGCCGGTTTTCTGCCAAAAGTAATTTGCTCCTCTTCCTCATCATTGTAATAAAAATCTGTGTTATTGTCAGCTAGCTCGCTCTCAGTATCATAGCTATCCTCAACAAAAGTTGGTCTGCTGTTGTCTTTTGTTTCTTGATGAGCTATTACAGTTTTATGATTAGGTTCTATTGTAGTAGGTGTGCTAGGGTTATTAGTGCTAGTGTTGGGTGTTATAGCTGCTGTAGTATTGGCATTAGTTATTGATAGACGTTTTTTACGTACTTGTTTTTTATGAATAGGGGTAGTTGTATTGTCTGTTGCCTGTGAGCCTCCTGCCAGGTCACCTCCGGGCGCAGTATCACCTTTGCCTCTTATGGCAAGTAGCGATTCTACATTGTCTTTACCAAGCTGTAAGCCCAGTAGTATAAACATCAGCACACTGCCGATATACCAAAGCCACCTATAGGGAAATGCGGCTCTCTTTTTCTTATCGTCTAGCCTTTTTTCTAATGCTTCCCACACGGCAGGTGGCGGGGTCTCGGCATACTCGCCAAGCGCATCTTTAAAAAGGTTATCGATATTGTTGTTAAAACTGTCCATTGCCAATTACTACATTATATTGCTGATTTTCTCTTTCAAACGCCTACGAGCGTCATTCAGATACCATCTGCTATTACTTTCACTAATATTTAAAACTTTTGCTATTTCTTTATGTGGGTAGTTTTCAAATACAAAAAGATTGAAAACTGCCAACTGTGCTTCTGGTAGCGTATTTACAATACTTATCAATTCTTTATGCGATAAGTTTTCTACCCCGGTACTATTTACCGATGCATCTTCAGGTTCTATTTCCTTAACATACTGGTCATTCTTAATGTTTTTTCTTAAATGATCAGTTATAGTATTTACTACTATGCGTCTTATCCAGCCTTCAAATGCTCCTTGAAAAGAATATTGGTCTAGCTTGGTAAATATTTTATAGAAGGCATCATTCAGCACTTCTTGTGCTGCATGCTCATTGTTAAATAAATACCTTTTTATAACTCCATATGCAGCCGGTGAGTATATATCATATAGCTTCTTTTGTGCACTGCGCTTTTGCGCAATACACTCCCTTATCAGTATTTGGAGATCATAATTCATCTCTTTTTTTTCTGATAATGGCACCTGAAGATTTATGTTTAATACCTCTGCCAAATGGTGAATTTATTTTATGTATCACATCCGCACACACTTCTCCCACTTTATATGACGTGCATTCATCTTTCTTTGTGAGGAAACACTACATTCATTCAAAGATAATTTATTTTATAACGTGACTGTCTTTGTCTCATCAGAATTACGCTGTGCTATATATATCGGAATAAGCCATTAACTTTGCGCCGCCTGATGGGAGTATTTTTTAACATAGAGGAATTACCGGTATTTAATAATGCAGTAATAACTGTAGGTACATTCGACGGGGTACACTCTGGTCATAAGGTAATACTTAATAAAGTAGTGCGTTTGGCAAAAGAGCAGGGTGGTGAAAGCATACTAATTACATTCGACCCTCACCCTCGCAAGTTAATTTCTCCCGATGAACCTCTAGGTATAATTACTCCGCTTAGCGAAAAAATTAAATTGCTGCTCGAAACAGGTCTTGACCATGTAGTAGTAGTCCCTTTTAGTAGAGCTTTTTCCTCATTAAGTGCAGATTCATATATAAAAGATTTCTTAGTAGGGAAGTTTTCTCCTAAAACAATTATTATTGGCTACGATCACCGTTTTGGTCATGATAGGATGGGAGATATTAATATGTTAGCTACATATGCTTCCGCATATAACTTCAATCTTATTGAAATTCCTGCTCAGCTAATATCTGCTGCTGCGGTAAGTTCTACCCGTATTCGCAATGCTATAGCTGCGGGCAATGTATCTGGCGCCAATTCTATGCTTGGTCGTCCCTACACGTTAAAAGGATTGGTCATTCATGGAAAAAAGTTAGGCAGAACTATTGGCTATCCTACTGCTAATGTTCAGCCTAACGATAAAGAACAGTCTATACCCGGTATAGGTATTTATGCAGTTAAAGTAAATGTTCTAGGTGCTACTTATGGTGCTATGTTAAGCATAGGTGTTAATCCTACCGTTACCGATAATAAAGATATTAAGATAGAGGCTAATTTATTTGATTTTGACAGTGATATTTATGGGGTAGAACTAGAGTTGGTGTTTATAGCAAAAATGAGAGAGGAACAAAAATTTTCTTCTCTGGAAGCGCTAAAAACTCAGTTACATACCGATAAAATAAATGCACTTAACATACTCTCCTCTTTAGCTTAGTTATTATCTATTTAGGTACTTTTATAAGGAAGATGTTTCCTTATGTTATCTACCAAATTGAGACTAATTGACGAGCAGTCCTCTCCGCTTCACAGAATTATGTGGGTCTATAATCCTGAAGATGTTGCCAAACGCTCTTTTGAAAATAATATATCTGCCTTTCATGTGGGTAACGGATATTTTATGACTGTAGCACATAATTTAAGGGTGCAAGCCGGTTATTTCAAGTCTATTAGTATAGAGCAGTATCAAAAGGAATTATTATATAAGCTCGATGGCTCTCAAAAATTATACCTTGAACAGTATTATTTTAAGGATGATTACACAGGGAATATGCATCTTAATAAAGCTGATGCTGATGCCTTGAAAAACATTGTCTCTATTTTAAAGCAGAAACGATTTGATACTAGATGGGTAACTCTTGCCGAAAAAAGACTGGCAATCCCTCATGTGCTTATTCAGTTTCGCGATCAATCATTTTATAAACATAAGGAGTTGGTTCAGTACTTTATGCCCAATAAAGTGTTTCATGAGCCAGGCGCTGGAAGGTATACATTTATGCTAGAAGTAGAGCTAGTACATGCCGCATACGACTCTGATATTGCTATTTATAAATTAGTGGGTGTTCCACAAGAGATTATAGCCAAGATACCTGAAGTTGAACCTTGCTATGATTTTTTTGAAGAAGACCCAGGCTCTTTACACTGTCTACAAAGTTCGCCTAATTCAGAAATTGGTAGGCTATTAAACGATGCTAAAATTGAGGGTGTACTAGATCATTTTAATATAATGCCCGATGAAGTAGGTGGTAACGTCATCTGCTCAGGTTACCGATATTTGGTTAAGGGCTATTTTAGATTTGGCTCTTCCGGCTCACCATATTTATATTACGATGCTATTAATGGTGTTTATAAAGTGAATGCCATACAAAGCGAAGCATCGGGTATACAGCTATCTATAAAAAACGAACGCGACGGCAATTTTCAGTATGTAAATGCCATCGCGTCCCCTTTATATTTAGTTAAAGATCTGCTCTCTAAATATCTATTGTAAGCTACATAAAAATTGCATAGTATCTACACCGTCGGCATAGTCTGCCAATCGTGGGTGTTGAGATGTACCTAATGGAGCACCGCCTTTACCTACAATATTTTGTATATCATTACTGTGCTTAAGTTCGTCTATCACCAGATTTATGTTGTCGTAATACCTATAGTGCACTACACTTACAGCTGAAAATGGCAACTCGTTTTCTACAAGTAGCATGTTTTCATTGCTCATGTATTGCACTTTATTTAGCAGGTAAATAGCCAAATGATAGTCGTAGTTATTTTTATATTTATGTTGGTCTACTAAGTAGCTATATTTTCTAGTAGCTTCTAGTAGGGGTATAAAGTCATAATCTCTGGGTACTATTAGTTGAGTTACGTTTCTGCATCCTAATCCATAATAGCTGAAAATATCATCAGCAAGTGCATGCAGTTCTTCGGTTGTTTCTGTTCCGTCTAGCACAGCAACAGAAGTTCTGTTTTTTCTAATAATATTCGGATACTTACCGAAATATTGTTCAAAGTAGCGGGTTGTATTATTGCTACCGGTGGCTATGTAGGCGTCACAGTCTTTTAGCTGTTCAGCTATTTCTATTTGTTCTTGTATGCTTGCATCACTATCAACTAGCTTTTTTATCAAAAAAGGTATTAATATATTGTCTTTTGACGAGGTCTTTATTTTAATCTTATGACCACTCATAAATCCGCACAGCAAATCATGAAAGCCCACCATAGGTATGTTGCCTGCCATTACTATGCCTATGGTTTTGGGGTGTTGTGTAGGTTTGTAGGCTGCTATCCATTGTTCAAGAGCTTCTTTTTGCAAAAAGTTATTTGCTATGCTATTACTAGCCATTTCTACATGCTCAAGCGTAAACCATGGATTGGCGTGCATAGCACGTAGTTTTATATCTTGCCACTCTTCATTATTGGCTAGCATATATGAGCCTAATGCTGCCAGTAACGATATTCTATTTGCTGTATCTAATTGCATGGTATTATTTGTTTTTTCTTACTAGCTCCCACAGTACTACGCCGGCACTTACCGATATGTTTAAAGAATGTTTTGAGCCCCATTGGGGTATTTCTATGCAGCCGTCTACGTCTTTTAATGCATCAACATTTACACCCTCCACTTCATTGCCAAATACCAATGCTATAGGAGTATTTTTATAGTCTAGTTGCTCTAGCGATATGCTGTTGTGCACTTGCTCTACTGCATATACTTGGTATCCTTTTGTTTTTGCATGTGCTATGGCAGCTGTTGTGCTATCAAAATGCTTCCAACTTACCGATTCAGTAGCGCCTAACGCAGTTTTATGTATATCTCTGTGAGGTGGTGTAGGGGTATAGCCACATAGGTACAATTCTTCTATTGCAAATGCATCACAAGTACGAAATACGGAACCTACATTATGCATACTTCTTATTTCGTCTAGTATTACAATAATGTTGTGCTTTTCTGCTTTTTTATTTTCTTCAGGGGCTAGTCTTCCTAGCTCATCCATCGATTTCTTCTGTAACAATGGTTAGTATTTATATTTAAAAAACCTGCCGTTAAGCAGGTTTTTATAAATCAAAATTAAGTATTGTTTTCTTATTCAGCCAATCTAAACCCTAAGTACACGCTTTTGCTGCTAGGTAGGTAAGCCGCTCTGCGGGTTACTGATACTTCTTCTTTAAGGCTGTTCCAAGAGCCACCTCGTACCACTTTAGAGTTGCCACTTTCAGGGCCTTGTGGATTTGTTACGTCTTTTTTGGTAAAGTAATCTTTGCCATACCAGTCTGCGCACCATTCTTCCACGTTGCCTGTCATATCATGTATTTCTAAAGCATTAGGTTTTTTCTTACCCACTTTATGCAGGTGGTCTTTGGCATTGCCCTCATACCATGCTATAGTTTGCAGGTGGTCTTTACCCGCATATTTTAGCATTTTGCTTTTATCTTCACGTATACCGCTGCGGGCTGCAAATTCCCATTCAGCCTCAGTTGGTAGTCTGTATTGCTTACCGGTTAGTTCATTAAGTTTGATTATAAACGACTGCACATCATTCCAGCTTACATTAGTTACAGGGCAGTCTGGGCATTGGTATTTCGATGGGTTGGTACCCATTACTCTTTCCCATAAAGCTTGTGTAACCTCATACTTACCTATATTAAAATCTTTAAGTATAACCGTATGAGCAGGCTTTCTATCAGCAGCTTCGTCATCGCTACCCATATCAAATTTGCCGCCTTTTACAGCTACCATTTCAATAGTTACAGGTGCAGAAGCAGCTTTGTCGGCAGGTTTTTTTTGTGCAAATGCCGGTTGAAGCAAGCATAACAAAGCTACAGACGATACTATTTTTCTCATGAGTAATGAAATTATTACAGTGTTTAATCCCCAAATATAACGGTCAATTACCTGATTTTATAATTTTTGTGCACTATTCTGCAATTTCTATCACTTTCGTGGGCGTTAGGTTGGCATTTCTAATAGCTACATTGCGGGCAATAGTTTGTGCTAGTGTGCTAAATGCTTTTTTAGCTACAGGTTCGTCATCCATTACTGCCGGCACCCCTTTGTCTCCACCTTCTCTTATACCTTGTACTATAGGTATCTCGCCTAAAAATTCCAGTTCAAATTGGTCTGCCATCTGGCGTGCTCCCCCTTTACCAAATATATAGTATTTATTTTCTGGCAGTTCTGCAGGAGTAAAATATGCCATGTTTTCTACTATGCCCAATATTGGTACATTTATTTGAGGCTGTTTCAGCATCATTATAGCTTTTCTTGCATCTGCAGCAGCTACCGGCTGTGGGGTAGATACTATCACTGCTCCTGTTACGGGTATAGTTTGCATCAGGGTTAGGTGCACGTCGCCAGTGCCCGGTGGCATGTCTATTACTAGATAGTCAAGATCGCCCCAATGCACGTCTGTAATAAACTGTTTTATAGCCGAGCTTGCCATAGGACCACGCCATACTACGGCTTGTTTTTCGTCTATTAGTATGCCTATAGACATGGCTTTAATGCCATAGCGTTCAAGAGGCACTATTTTACCTTTGCCGTCTATATCTGTCATTTTAGGTCTTTCATCGCGCATACCTAGCATTATAGGTAGCGATGGCCCATATATATCAGCGTCCAATAAACCAACTGCAGCACCTTCTTGCGATAATCCTAGAGCAAGGTTTGTAGCTACTGTAGATTTTCCTACACCGCCCTTGCCCGATGCTACTATGATTATGTTTTTAACACCTGGTAATACTTGTGCGTTATCTTTTCTGTTAGAGTTTACATTAGCCGTCATATTTACGGTTACCACAGCTTCTTTATCTACAAGGTGGTGTATAGCATTTACACAAGCCCTTTCTATCATTTCTTTTAATGGGCATGCCGGGGTGGTTAATATTACTGTAAAAGAAACATTTTTACCCTCAACCACAATGTCTTTAACCATGTTTAGGGTCACTAAATCTTTACCAAGATCTGGCTCTTGCACATTGCTTAGAGCCTCCAATATAGCTTCTTTTGTTATCATATAAACCTTTGTTAAAGTACGTATTTCAGCTGCAAAAGTAAATCAAACCAATTTACTTTGTGGTGGTATCAGTTATTTAGAATCTAGTAGTAGTTTTAGAAAATATCTATTGCCACGATTAGCATTATTATTTCTAATTGCATATGGTTAACTTTGTATATGATGTCTGCATTTAAAATATCTACATTGTTTTTTGTATTGTTCACAACTTTTGCTGTTGTGTCTAGTGCGCAAGTAGCAAATGATAGAATAGTACAAATTAATGGTGTAACTATGACTGCCGATAGCTTAATGGCAGTATCTGATGTCACTATATTAGTTAAAAACAAAAATAGAGGTGTAGAATCATCACGAACAGGTGTCTTTAGCATAGTTTGTTATAAAGGCGATACATTGCAATTTTTATGCTTGGGTTATCGTCCTAGAGAGTTCGTAATTCCTTCTACTATACAAGGTCAGCGTTTTTCAATGATACAGTTAATGGTTCAAGATACTTTTTACCTGCCTGAAACCATTATAAAGCCATTACCAACTGGCGAACAGTTCGATTATGCTTTTCTTAATTGGCGTATTCCTGCCGATCAGTATGAAATAGCTAGAAGAAATACTGATGCTTATGTTTTAAGGGCTTTGGCTTACACCTTACCTAAAGATGGACATGAAGCACAGAGCCAATATTTGGCACAACAGGCAAAAGATGCTTTATATTATGGTACTAATATGCGTCCGCAAAATATCTTTAGCCCATTAGCTTGGGGCGAGTTTTTTGAGGCTTGGAAAAGGGGAGACTTCCGTAAAAAGAACAGCAACCCTTATGCTAAATCTGCCGGGCAGTAAAGTTTATTTCAAGTAGCGTTTTATTTCTCTATCTACTTCTCTGGCTTTAGCAGTCTCTCGCTTATCGTGTAGTTTTTTACCTTTACCAAGGCCTATTTCCATTTTGGCAAGGCCATTTTCATCTACATACACAGCCAAAGGCACTATTGTAAAGCCCTTTTCTCTGGTTTTTGCCTCCCACTTTCTTAGTTCTTTTCTATTAAGTAGCAATTTTCTTTCTCTTACAGGGTCATGACTGGCATAGCCGGCGTTGGCATATTCAGCTATGTGTAGGCTTTTTACCCAAAGCTCACCTTTACTAAAATAGCAATAGCTGTCATTAAAACTAACCCTACTATTTCTTACCGATTTTATCTCCGATCCGGTCAATACCATACCTGCTTTGAGTTTGTCCTCAATGGCATACTCAAAAGTTGCTGGGCGGTTTTTTATATATATGTTAGTGTTCGACAATGTATGAATAAAATGTTGGGGCTTATTAGGATAAAAACAGGCTGTATCCAAGCCGGATACAGCCTGTTTTTATATTAATTAATATTAGTTTTTACCTTTCATAAACCAATCTATACAGCTTGCAATTCTGTACTTTAAAGATTTACGGTGAACTATAAAGTCTAAAAAGCCATGTTCTAGTAAGAACTCTGATTTTTGGAAGCCTGCCGGTAAATCTTTTTTAATAGTTTCTTTAATTACGCGTGGTCCTGCAAATCCTATTAATGCTTCTGGCTCAGCTATATTTATATCTCCAAGCATAGCATAAGATGCCGTAACACCACCCGTAGTAGGGTCTGTCATAAAAGAAATATACGGAAGACCGGCTTTAGCCAATTGTGTAAGCTTTGCAGATGTTTTAGCCATTTGCATAAGCGAGAATGCACTTTCCATCATACGTGCACCGCCCGACTTAGATATTATAATTAATGGCATTTTATTGGCAATGCAGTGGTCAATAGCTCTGCTTATTTTCTCACCTACTACCGAACCCATAGAACCACCTATAAAGTTGAAGTTCATACAAGCCACTACTGCTGGTTGCTCGTTTATATTGCCTACTCCCACAGTCATAGCATCAGTTAGTTGCGTTGTTTTCTGCGCATCTACCAATCTTGAGCTGTAGGGTTTCATGTCCACAAACTGTAGTTGGTCTTTCGGACGAATGTTTTCAAACAGTTTTTCATGAACATTATTGTCAAATAATATCTCGAAATATTCTTTTGAGTTTATTCTGTTATGATAGTTACAATGGTTACAAACATACATATTGTCTGTAAGCTCCTTCATTGTACTTGTAGCCTTACAGTTGGGGCATTTGTGCCATAGCCCGTCCGGTGTTTCCTTTTTTTCTTTTGTAGAAGTAAGAATACCTTGTTTGCTGCGTCTAAACCAAGTAGATGACATATTGATTCAAGTATTAAGCAACAAAGATAAGGGATGAATACATTGTAGTATTCGTATCTCATATTTTTAACTTTGTTAAGTCGGTAATTGGGTATAGCTAGTGCATAAAAAAAGATCTTGTAAAGAATTACAAGATCTGCATATGCTACTTTCCACTCGCATCGGTTGCAGTTTATCGGGTTTATAGTGCCTTTAATTACATCTTTATAAATGGGTATACTTTTCTACTTTACCTAATAGATATTAGGTAGCAAATCATTGTTTTTCAATGTTATAAAGTGTGTATTTCTCCGTTGATAGGGGTCTGCTTTTATGAAAAATATATGTATTTACACATGTAGTTGATATGACTTCTTGTTATATGTTTGGTACATATTCATAGTATATAAGTTTTTTAGTTTTTTATGGTTTGGTAATGCTTATGTCAGCTCATAAAAAATAGCTGCATATCTATAAAGACGCAGCTATCATTCAAAACCTTGGTTATCAACAATTATTTTTTTACACTCTTAGTAAACCTATCATCGGTAAGTGTCAATAAAAACTGTTCAATATCGTCCATTTCAGCCTTTGAAAGTCCTAAGGGCTTTACCAGATTGGTGTCTATGTTTATAGGTGCACTTACGGTTTTGTAAGGGTCGTTATAGTATTCTATCACCTCACGTAGTGTTTTAAACATACCATTGTGCATATATGGGGCGGTTACACTTACGTTACGCAAACCTGGTACTTTAAATTTTCCCAAGTCGTTCATGTTTTTACTTATGGTATACCTGCCCGAGTCGTTAAATTTTTTACCATCAAATAGACCTATATTTCTAAACTCATCTCCTGTAAAATCTGGCGAAAAGTGGCAATCAAAACATTTGGCCTTATTACCCATAAACAATTCTCTACCTCTTATGGCTGAGGCGCTTATGGCGCTATCATTACCATTCATATATCTGTCAAATGGCGTTTTCGAGGTTTCTAGAGTTTTTTCATAGGCTGCTATTGCCGCTTTTACATTAAATGTTGTAGCTGTGTCATGAAATATTTTTTTAAACCATTTTATATAGGTTTTATCCATATTTAGTTTGTGTACGGCAGCAGATAAGGGTTGATCCATTTCATTATGGTCTTCTATCGGAAACTGCACTTGGTCGGCTAGGGTAGCTGCTCTACCGTCATAAAATAAATAGGGTCTGTCTGTCAAATTCATACAGCTAGGGGCATTTCTTTTCCCTAGTCTGCCACCCACACCTTTGCTAAAAGCAACAGTGTCTGCAAAGCCGTATTGTGGAATATGGCAAGAGGCACAGCTTATACTATTATCAGCAGATAGCTTTTTTTCAAAAAACAGCACCTCGCCTAATTCAGCTACTTTTTTAGGCTCTCCTTTAAACGAATAGATATTACCTTTTCCTGCCGGAAAAAATGACAAACAAGTAAATAATATTCCTCCTAATAGTAGGGTAATGCCTGTTTTTTTCATTGCTGCAAAATTACAGACTAAAGCACTTATAAAGCTGATAATTATCATCATCTACATACGCTAGTTTGTTATATGGCGTCATCATGCAACATTCCTTGGGTAGGCAAAGCCTTTATTGCTATCTTTGCGCCCTTATGAGTAAGGAAATAGTAGTAAGTGGTATCCGCTCAACAGGACACTTACATTTAGGTAATTATTTTGGTGCTATACAGAACTACGTAAAAATGCAAGAGGCATACAATTGCTATTTTTTCGTAGCAGATTATCATTCATTAACTACTCACCCCGATCCTAAAAATTTAAAAGCCTCTGTTTTTAGAGTTGTATCTGAAAACATTGCTAGTGGGTTAGATCCTGAAAAGGTAGCCTTGTATGCCCAAAGCGATATACCTGAAATTCCTGAATTGTACTTGTTACTAAACATGCTTGCCTATAAAGGTGAGCTGGAAAAAGTACCCACCTTTAAAGATAAAGTACGCTTACAGCCCGATAATGTTAATGCAGGGCTACTTACCTATCCCGTATTAATGGCGGCAGATATTCTTATTCATCGTGCAGTAAAAGTGCCTGTGGGTAAAGATCAAGAGCAGCATCTTGAAATGGCACGCAATTTTGCTAATCGTTTCAATACGCGTTATGGTAGCGAGCTTTTCCCGGAACCTCAGGTTTTCAGATTTTCTGATGATACTGTAAAAATCATGAGCTTAGATGGAAATGGTAAAATGAGCAAGAGCGAGAATGTGAATGCTACTATATACCTAAGCGATGATGACGAAACTATTAGAAAAAAAATAATGAAGGCTAAAACCGATTCTGGCCCAACTGAGCCTAATAGCGAAATGCCTGATTATATTAATAACTTATTCGTTTTAATGGGGCAAGCTTCTACTTCTGATACTGTTGCTAAGTTTAAAGCAGATTATAATGGCTGCAATATTAGATATGGCGACATGAAGAAGCAGCTGGCCGAAGATATGGTGCAGTTTATAAAACCTATTAGAGAAAAAGCATTTGAATTGCAGCGCAACGAAGATTTATTAAGAAAAATCTTAAAAGAAGGTGCAGAAAAAGCTAGAGAAAGTGCATCTAAAACTATTGCAAGCGCAAGAAAACTAATAGGTATCAATTACTATTAGTAGTTGCAAAATAGAATTTCATAGGTTTATATATTTATATTATATTTATAGCAGTTTGCACTCGCTAGGTTGTTGTTGGGTGTCATTATTATTGTGCAAACTCCCTTAGTTCAAAAGAGTATATGTCAGCAAAAAATTCACCAAAGCATATTGCCGTTGCAGGCAACATTGGTTCAGGAAAAACTACGCTAACTACAATGTTGGCCAAGCATTATAAGTGGCAGCCACATTTCGAGGATATAGATCACAATCCATATCTGGTAGATTTTTATGAAGATATGCCTAGGTGGTCTTTCAATTTGCAGATTTACTTTTTGAATAACCGTATAAAACATCTTATTGATATTAAAAACGGTAAAGAGTCGGTAATACAAGACCGTACCATTTATGAGGATGCTCATATATTCGCGCCCAATCTATTTGATATGGGCTTAATGACTAAGCGCGATTTTGAAAACTATTCATCTTTTTTTCAAAATCTAAAAACGCTTATCTCTCCTCCCGATCTTTTAATTTATCTCAAAGCCTCAATTCCTACTCTAGTAGATCAAATACAAAAGAGAGGTAGAGAATATGAGGAGAATATTAGGCTAGATTACTTAAAACGCCTGAATGAAAACTATAATAAGTGGATTGCAGATTATCATGATGGCCCCTTACTAGTAATTGATGTTGATAATTGCAACTTTGTAGAAAAGGAAGAAGACTTAGCTAGCGTTATTAGCAAGGTTGATGCACAACTTTTTGGTCTATTTTAATTTTTCTTTTTATTTTCTGTAACATTTTGCTGCCTAGCACGATTTATGTATGTTGAACAGCATAAACACTACTAGCTTATGACATATCTACGCCTTATACTTTCTTTTTTGCTACTAGCCTCTGCTAATTTTCTCTTTGCTGCTACCATTAAAGGTAGAGTTACTGATGAAAAGGGTAGGCCACTTTCATATGCTACTGTGTTCTTACAGGGCACTACCTCTGGTACTAACACTAATGGCGATGGCGTGTATGAGCTAACTGTAGATGCAGGTAGTTACAAGCTAGTATGCCAGTATATTGGTTATTCACAAAGTGTACATCCTTTTTCAATTGCGGCAAGCGAAACTCAGGTGCACGATTTTAAGCTAGGTGCCCAGCATTTAGAAATGAAAGAAGTGGTGGTGAAATCCGGTGCAGAAGACCCTGCCTATGCTATTATTAGAAAGGCTATCAAGCATAGAAAAGAACACTTGAATCAAATAACATCTTTCCATTCTAATATTTATTTAAAAGGAGTCTTACGTTCTAGAGACACCATGCCTAGTAAAGTAGCCGGCTTAAAAGTGAATGCTAAAGATGCCGGTGTAGCCGATTCTACAGGTAAAGGTGTTTTGTATCTTTTAGAAGAAGATGCTGAGTTTTACATGCAAAATGGTAAAGAAAAAACTATTATCCATTCAGTAAGGCAAAGTGGAGATCCTAGAAGTTTAGGTTTTTCGCGCTTCCCTAGTGTTATCAATTTTTATAGCAACACAGTAAATGCCGGTGATGGCGGGCGTGGCTTCATTTCTCCAATAAACGACAACGCTTTTTTCTATTATAAGTATAAGTTTTTAGGTAATGTAATGGAGAATGGTCATATGATAAACATCATTCAGCTAACTCCCAAACGTTCTTACGAGCAGTGTTTTAATGGTACTATATACATAGCCGATGATGACTACGCTTTTCAAGGTATAGATGTATTCGTGTCTAAAAAGTCCGGGCTAAAAACCTTTGATACCATGAGGTATAATCAGCTATATATACCTGCTAAAGACAATACTTGGGTTATCAAGAGTCAGGTGGTATATCTGGCATTGAAGATTTTTATGTTCGATATAACAGGAAATTTTGTAACAGTATATAATGGTCAAGAAGTAAATGCAAAGTTTAGCGATAGCTTATTTGCCGGTAATGTGGTAAGTACCTATGATTCTTCTGCAAACAAGAAAGATACTTCCTATTGGGCTACTGCTCGCCCCATACCTTTGGAAAAAGATGAAGTGAAAGACTATACCTATAAAGATAGTATCCGCAAGGTAGAGGAAGACCCTAATAGGCTTGACTCTCTAAGGAAGCGTGGTAATAGGTTTGCACCCGGTGGTTTTTTAATTAGTGGTTATACCTATACAGGCAAAGAAAAGAAAACACGTATATCCACCAATTCTCTTTTGTTAGGCATAGGTACTAACAATATGCTTAATTATAACATTGTAGAGGGTTATAATATCGCACCTAAGATTGATTATTACAGAAAGTTAGATTCGTTCTCAAGTCTTAACGTCAGTACTATAATGCGTTATGGCTTTACCAATACTCATTTTAATGCTGCGGTTAGAGGTTATTATCGTAAAAACGATAAGGGATGGTTTGGGAAATATTGGCTAATAGGTGCCGAAGGCGGAAAATATGTGTATCAGTATAATGCAGATAATCCGGTATTGCAATGGTTTAATACTTATTCTACGCTTTTGTATCGTCAGAGCGATTTGAAAATACATGAACGTTGGGATGCTTCAGTTTTTGCTCGTAAAAACTATGGTAATGGTTTTATGTGGTTTGCTAAGGCCTCTTGGCAAGAACGCCTGCCATTGCAAAATACCACTACCTATTCTTGGATAAAAGGTGAGGAGTCGGGTATGAAGCCTAATGTGCCTACCTCGTTATTGGCCGTTGCAAATGAATGGGTAAAGCACGATGCGCTAATTTTAACAGCTATTGTAAGCTATAAGCCAGGTACTAAGTATATTCAATATCCCGATTATAAAAGATCTATAAGTAGCAAGTGGCCTAGGTTTACACTTACTTATAACAAAGGGGTGCCAAATATTTTTAACAGTAAAACCGACTTCGATAAATGGAGATTCATGGTGAGCGATGAATTATCATTAGGTCTTGTGGGTAGCCTGTCTTATAATGTAGGTATAGGCGGCTTTTTGAATAATAAGTACATATCTATCCCAGATTTGATGCATCTATATGGCAACCGTGGTGTAGGTTTTGCATCGCCTTACTTAAATAGCTTTCAGTTTGCGCAGTACTATTTATATAGCAATGAGAAGAGATTTTATAAAGAAGCTCACTTAGAGTATCATTTAGATGGGTTCATTACCAACAAAATTCCATTAATCAAACAATTGCAGTGGCATTTAGTTACTGGTGCTAATGCTTATTATGCCGATGAAAACAACTACTACGCTGAGGCATTTGTTGGATTTGAAAATATAGGCTGGAAAATTCTAAGAATTATGAGGCTAGATTTCGTTCAGTCGTGGGATAACTTCAAAGGGTGTAACTCTGGTTTGCGTTTTGGCTTCAATCTATTTAATACCCCCAATGTTAATCTTACTAATAGTGAATGGTAGTAGCCTAGCTATTACCATCCACTAGCCAATACATCTACTATATGCATAGTTTGTATAGGTAGGTTATTGTGGTTAATATATCCCTGCATGTGCATCATACAAGATACATCTGTGCTTATAATATATTTTGCTCCTGTTTCTAATGCGTTTTTTACCTTGCTTTGTGCCATACCTATAGATATAGGCTCATACTTTACCGCAAACGTACCACCAAAACCACAGCATGTTTCGCAGTCTTTCATTTCTACAAACTCAAGGCCATCTACATGGCTGAGTAATTGACGTGGAGCCTGCTTTATGCCACATTCTCTTAATGCACCACAAGCATCATGGTATGTGGCTATACCGTTAAGTGAAGCGCCTTCTATACGGTCTATTTTTAGTATTGAGGTTACAAATTCGCTAAACTCATACACATTGCCTTGTACTTGTTGACACAGCTTTTGGTCGGAACTGGTTTCAAACATAGTGTCGTAATAGTTGCGTATATATCCTGTGCAAGATCCGCTAGGACTTACAACGTATGTTTTTTCAGAAAAGTCATGTAGAAATTTTTGCGCTACAGATTTTGCCTCGTTTCTATATCCTGCATTAAAGGCGGGTTGTCCGCAGCAGGTTTGGTTGGTATTATAGTGTACGTCGCATCCTAGCTTCTCTAGTATTTTTACCATATTCATACCCGTATTAGGGTATAACTGATCTATAAAGCAAGGTATAAAAATCTGTACTTTCAATGTCTTAATTTTTGTTGTTCAATTGGTATTATCTGCAGCTTCTACAACTGCAAGTTGCTAAGTTATGAACCAATTTTTGTTTTTATGTACTTTCATATTGTAAATGAATAACTTACCCACATCTTATACCATAGAGTCAATAGCTATTGCTAGTAATTACGAGCTGGTGGCTAGCTTAATGCAGCAACTTCATGAAAATGAACGTAGTTTGAATGATAAAACAGCTCTTTGGCAAGATATAGAGCCATCATACATGAGGCACCTTATAGAAACTCAGCATGAGTGTAACGGCACATTTTTAATTGTGAAACGTCATGAAGAAGTAGCCGGTTTTATATTTGGTTATGCAGAAGAGCAAGATGATAGTAGGTTCGAGATTTATGAAGGTACTGAACTATATATATCAGAGGGTTATATTTATCCGCAGCATAGGCGCAAAGGTTTGTACATGGCATTAAATAATCAATTGGAACAAATCTATATAGCCCAGGGCGTAAAACGTATAACCAGATTTACACTTGCCAACAATCTTGCCATGCAGCATTTACTAGAAGAGGCAGGCTACAAAGTAACCCGCCTCTTGTATGAAAAATGGTTATAGTTAAAATCTGTATTCTATACCAAATGATAAAAATTGTTTTAGCTGCACCCAGCCAAGTTCTTTGCCGGGGTCTTCTTTTTCTGCGCTAGGGTTGGGCTTGTACGGCACATTATGGTCGTAAATAAATGTAGCACCTATAGACATGTTTAGTGCTTTAGATAGCTTCCAGCTTAATAAGTTATCAAACAGTACAGCTATATTGGCCGGATTGTCGCGTACTAGATTTCCTGCATCGTCGGTACGGTCTTTAGCCATGTAATTGCTATATAGGTCTACGCGCGTGCGGTAGGTTCTTTTTTTGTCTATAGATACTTTATATCTGGCTGAGAAGTAGGCTCCGAACTCAAATCTGTTTGTTTTGCCATAAGGTACCCCAAACGCTCCTTGTGCCGATTGTGTGGTATAATATTTATCGGCCAGTGTAAGCCTAGCTGCTACCGGCGATATAAAGAAGCTGATATCACTCCCTTTTCTATACTCAAGCCCCATAGCTAGTGTAAAGTAGGCCGGAGAGAAAAATTTGGAGGTTGAAAACGAATCGAAGTTGGGTATGTTATAATTATAACCCTTTGTAAACTGCGATTTAAAGTTGAATAGGCCGGTAAAGTAGATGTTTTTACTGGTATCTAGCCTGTAACCATATTTAGAGGTAAAGTCTATACGGTCATCAGTTTTGTGAGGAATAAACTTGGTAGAGTAGGTATACTGTAGACCATAAGTAAGGTCTAGCGAGTTACTCCAAACCGCTCTTCTGTTTAGGCGTTCTAGCTTGCCACTGAATATGGAGTTTACTGTAAATGAAGCCAACTCCCCTCCAGCTGCCCAGTTGTGCAGAAAGCCTTCATTCATGCCAAGTATTAGTACGCCACTGTGCGTCCAGGCTACAGTGTCTTTATTGCTTGTTTCTAGCGATTTTTTCATATCGTCTAGTTTATTCAGTTGCCCCCAGGCTAGGGCTGGTGCGCTTAAGCATATAAATGCTATTGCATAACGTAAAATAGAGGATTGCATATGGTTATTAAGAGTGTGTAATGTTATTTCTTCGGTTTGTATTTTGCTTCACTTAAAAATTTAGAAGGCTCTATTTTTAAGCTTATCAGTTGTAGTAGTGTAGTCTCAGGATGCTGTTCCATATAGCTACATACTATTTTGTAGCCTATCCAGCTGCCTACGTTGCCCGGCGTAGGGTGTCCAGGGTCGGTAGCAGTGCCTATGCCATGTGCAAAAGGACCATCTTGCACATAGTGTATTATTTCTCTTATGTTTTTATTGTATAACAAATTGTTCTGTATAAAATAGTTATACAGCAGGGCTTCATTTTTAGTACACCAATTTACTTGATTGCCCGTGAAAGCAAATAGGGTAGAGTCTGCCAATTCCGGAAGCACTTTATGTAAAAAATACTGCTCTTTACCTAGCTGTATCATTAGGTCTAGTAATGGTCTTTCCTCCGTTACTAGCGGGTAAGAACGCTCATATACAGCGCCAAAGAATGACACAGGTACAAAATCTTTAGATAAATGAGTGGCAAAATACTCTGGCACACCCACTGAAGCATAATAAGGGAACTGCGCACCCAAAAACATATCTAAACAAATGCAAGCTGTGCTGCTGTCTACTACAAAGCAAGTTTCTTTGCTTAGTAGTTTGTTTAGATAGTATATTTTAGGCACATTACAGGCAGGTATATAGTGTTTTAGTAGCTTAAATCCTTGTGTTAGCTGGGCATCCAGTTCTTTAGTGTTGGGGTAATATTTATTTATAGTGTCTTGCAGGTTCACATAGTCTTTATAGGTAAGTACCTCATGTATTGCTTCTTTTATGGCACGTGTAGTATCGCTGTAGTGCCCCATTACCCCAAACCCCATTACTGTGTCTAGATAAAAGTTCATAAAGTCAGGATACTTATTAGCTAGCTTTTGCAGGCCATCTGCTATATGGTTAGTATCTATAGCATATAACTCTTGGTCTAGCCTTACGGTTTTTAGCGATAGCGATATGTCTTTTGTGTCGGGTACTGAAGCTTTTTTAGTATCGCCACAGCTACACAATAGTAGTATAGCACAAGAAAATAGAAGGGCAATTTTTTTCATTTTGCAAAGTTTCAAAATCGGTCAAACAATATTTGTAGTACAGATTCTATATTAAGTTAAAAGGATAAACGGTAGCCGTTTATCCTTATGATTATATGCTTATTTGTATATGCTGTGGTTTATCTTCTACCCATCATAGGCATGCCCGGGAAGCCACCGCCCATACCTTTAAATTTGTTCATCTGAGCCATCATTTGCTTCATTTGGTCAAATTGTTTCATAAAGGCGTTTACGTCATTAATATCCTTACCGCTTCCCTTAGCTATTCTTTTTCTACGGCTGGTATCTATTATCTCAGGGTTGCTGCGCTCATAAGGTGTCATAGAGTTTATCATAGCTTCTATACCTTTAAAGGCATCATCAGAAATATCTATGTCTTTAATAGCCTTGCCTACACCCGGTATCATAGCCAATAGGTCTTTAATATTACCCATTTTTTTTATCTGGTTCAGCTGCTCTTTAAAGTCGTCAAAGTCAAATTTGTTAGCCTTAATTTTCTTTTCAAGCTTTTTAGCCTGGGCCTCGTCATACTGTGCTTGTGCGCGCTCTACCAAGGTAGTAATATCACCCATGCCCAATATACGCTGTGCCATACGCTCAGGATAAAAAACATCCAGAGTGTCTAGCTTTTCGCCCATACTTACAAACTTAATAGGCTTATCTACCACATATCTTATAGATAGGGCAGCACCACCACGAGTATCGCCATCTAGTTTGGTAAGTACTACACCACTAAAATCTAGTCTGTCGTTAAAGGCCTTGGCAGTATTTACGGCATCTTGTCCGGTCATAGAGTCTACTACAAACAAGATTTCGTGAGGGTTAACTGCGTTTTTAATGTTGGCTACCTCCTGCATCATCGCCTCGTCTATAGCCAAGCGACCCGCAGTATCTATTATTACTACGCTATTGCCGTTCTGCTTAGCCTGAGCTATGGCATTAAGGGCTATAGCTACAGCATCTTTATTTTCAGGCTCGGTATATACCGGAACTTTTATTTGTTCTCCTAATACTTGTAGCTGATCCATAGCCGCAGGGCGATAGATATCGGCTGCTACCAGTAAAGGATTACGACCTTTTTTAGATTTTAAGAAGTTAGCTAGCTTACCAGAGAACGTAGTTTTACCCGAACCCTGCAAACCTGCTATTAATATTACTGTAGGTTTGTTGTTCAGGTTTATCTCGCTTTCGGTGCCACCCATTAGCTCAGCTAGTTCGTCCTTAACTATCTTAACCATTAACTGGCCCGGACTAACCGCTGTAAGCACTTTTTCACCTACGGCTTTCTCTTTTACTTTATCGGTAAACTCTTTAGCTATTTTATAGTTGACATCGGCATCTACCAAGGCACGGCGTATTTCCTTCACCGTAGATGCAATATTGATCTCGTTGATGCGCCCTTCGCCTTTTAGTTGCTTAAACGCGGATTCTAACCGCTCACTCAGATTATCAAACATGGTTATAAACAGATTTTTGAAATATATTCAAAAGGACTGCAAAGGTAATATAAATTAATAAGTGTAGCTACTGCCATAAAGCCACTTAGAAAATTAGGAATTACAGAAACATTATTCTCCTATTTTTATTAATAATATGTAAATGTTTGGGTTGCATTCATTAAATAGTCTATCTAAATTGTCGATTTTCAAAAAATATTATATAACTTAGGATTAATAAACTGGTAGGAAATAATAATTAACGCATTTTATTAGTCTGTTTTATGAAAAAAATATTTACTCTATTGTCGTTTTTAGTGTTGATGGTAAGTGTGGGACGAGCACAAACGGCTGCCTCCTATGGATTTTCAACAGCTACTGCTACTTTTAGCAGCATTTCATCTTCGGGTACCACGGTATCTACAATTGCTGCCGATGATGCAACCTTTACTTCAGTACCCATAGGGTTCTCGTTTACTTATTGTGGCACAGCGTATACCACTCTGTCGGCATGTTCCAATGGGTGGCTCTCTTTTTCTAATACTACGTCAACCCTTTTTACAAATTCATTAACTAACGTAGCAACAATTAGCCCAGGTGCGTTAATGCCCTTTTGGGATGATTTATATGGTGTAGGCGCTGGGGGGGCGTATTATACTACAACCGGTACGGCTCCTAATAGGGTGTTCACTTTTGAATGGCGCAACTGGTATGTTTGTTGCTCCTCTACATCAGGTACCGGTAATATGCAGGTTAAATTATATGAGTCTACCAATGTAATAGAATTTGTATATGGCACTTCATCATGGACTGGGAGAACAGGTACTATAGGTATTGCTAACAGTGGTACTGATTACCAAACATTGCCTAATTCATCTGCATCTCCATTAGCATCTTCTACAACTTTTACTACATATATAGCTACTATGCCGTCTTCAGGACAGGTGTACAGATGGACTCCTCCATCGCCATGTTCAGGCACACCGGCATCAGGTACTGCGGTATCTAGCACAGCTTCTGCTTGCCCTGCAGCTTTGTTTACGCTAAGCTTAACTGGTATGCCTGCTGCTACGGGATTAACTTACCAATGGCAAAGCTCACCAGATGGTACTACATGGACTAACATAACCGG
>CAYWUY010000030.1:15184-35622 GCA_964461535.1 uncultured Flavipsychrobacter sp. | reverse complement strand
GTCACACTAGAGTATATTCCATGTATAAACATAGAATAATTCTATAAAGAAGAAAAAAATATAGAAAATAGACCGTTTATTGATTTAAAATCTAAACAAAGTACTTTTTACTATCATCATATATTGCCTCGTACATCTTTCTTTCACCAATAGTCATTTTCTTTTTACGCCTAGCCATCATTCTATCTGCAGTATCCATAGCTTTATCAAACTGGTATCTTACAAAACTTGTTCCTCCCCAAGAAAACGATGGCATAAACTTATCAGGAAAATCTCCTCCGTATATGTTGCATGAAACTCCCACAACAGTTCCAGTATTAAACATTGTATTAATACCACACTTAGAGTGATCTCCCATGATTAGACCACAAAAAGTCAAACCAGTTTTTATTAATTCACCTTTTGTTTCATCCCAAATCTTAACTTCATCATAGTTATTCTTAAGATTTGACGCGTTTGTATCGGCACCCAAATTACACCACTCCCCTATTACTGCATTACCTAAAAATCCATCATGACCTTTATTGCTATTGGCAAAAAACACTACATTACTTACTTCCCCTCCAACTTTACTACCTGCACCTATGGTTGTAGCACCATATACCTTAGCAGACATTTTCAATACACTATGCTCACCAATGGCAATAGGCCCTCTAAGCATACAGCCCTCCCATATTTCAGCATCTTTAGCCAAATAAACAGGTCCACTATTTGTGTTAATAACAGTTCCCGGCATAATTGCGGCTCCTTCTTCTATAAATATTTCACTGCCAACAACTGTTACCCCTTCAGGAATATTTTGAGACACTCTATCTTTAGTTAAGACATTATAGTCTTGCCTAATTGCCGCATCATTCAAAGAAAATATATCCCATACATTTTCTAAATACATTACTTCACTACTGTATTCAACAACTACATAATTAGATAAAGCAGCCAAAAAATCTTCCAAAACTGAATAGTGCATACCCTTTGCAGCTATTACTACACCATTTCTTTCAAGCTTTTCACCTATTTTCAGATTAGAAATAGCTTTTGAGATGTCCGTATTAACAAAAACATGAGCATTCAAATAGGTTACATCTCCTTCAATGCTAATTTCATCATATCTTAATTGAGCTGTATTAGAAGTTAGTGTACCACTTTCATTTATCCCAAAGCATTTATGCCAACGCTCGCGCATAGTCATTATTCCGCACAAAATATCTGCAACCGCTCTTGTATGAGTAAATGGCAATAATTTTTGCCATGATGTATCAAATAAAATATAACTCATGTTGAAAATCTTATAAAATAAAAATCCCGACAAAAGTCGGGATTTTCAATACTATATACAAGATAAAATAAGAGTGAATTACTATTATTTTTTCTTTCCGTAACGCTTGTTGAATTTTTCGATACGACCTGCTGTATCTACGAAAACTGATTTACCAGTATAAAAAGGGTGAGAAGTATTAGAAATCTCGACTTTAATTACTGGATACTCATTTCCATCTTCCCAAATGATAGTTTCTCTTGTTGGAGCAGAAGAACGAGTTAAAAATGTAGTATCGTTAGATGTATCTTTAAATACTACTAGGCGGTAACTTTCCGGATGAAGTCCTTTTTTCATTTTTTATGTTTTGTGCATGGATTTTGCCATGCGGTTATTTTAAGAGTTGCAAAAGTAAGTATTTTTTTCGCTTTAACAAAAAAAGAACTCAGAATTATGGCTTTTGATATGCTGCATTAGTTGTAAACTCAACGTCGGTTAATGTTTTCATAAATGCAATTACATCCTCCATTTCTTGATTTGTCATTCTACCTTTTGGCTGTACTCTAAGCAATGGATCTAGATTTTTAGCATAATGAAAACCTGTATTGTAATGATCCATACATTCTTTCAACGTTTTAAAACGACCATCATGCATATATGGTGCTGTCAATTCAATATTTCTTAAGCTTGGCGTTTTAAACTTACCACTATCCGCAGGGTTTAGGGTAATTCTATACCTTCCGGCATCAGCTGATATACTATCTACACCATTATTTCTAAATTCAAAATCGGTAAAAGTGCTACCCAAAGTATGGCAATGGGTGCAGTCTCCTTTATTAGGATCTTCGTATATTGCTAATCCATTTAATTCTTGACTGGTAAGGGTTGCCTCACCTCTTACATACTTGTCGTATTTAGAATTACCAGAAATTATTGTCCTTTCAAACTGAGCAATTGCCTTCATCAGCATTGAAGTATTTATTGTATCGCCACCAAATGCTTTTTTAAATAATGCAGGATATTCAGGGTGTGCATTTAACTTTCTTATTACATTAGGAAGTGTTTCATGCATTTCTATTTCGTTTTGTATAGGCGCTATTGATTGATTTTCTAAACCAATAGCTCCCCCATCCCAAAAAAAGTTCTTCTGAAAACCTAGATTAAATATTGGCATTGAATTTCTATTGCCCATAATACCATCTATACCAGTACTAAACTGATTGGTGCTATCTGTAAAAGCATATTTAGGCATATGACATGTAGCACAACTCATTGTTTTTGAGGCAGATAGAATTGGATCATAAAATAATTTTCTACCTAAAGCCACACCCTCTACAGTTAATAGATTATTGTCAGGTATTGCCATTTTAGGCAGCCCCTTAGGTATAACTAAATTGTAAGGCGTCGTTGTTACGTCATTTGGATTGGGGTCTTTCTTGCAAGCCTCACTACTTAAAATAATTATAAATATTAGTACTAAAACTGATATTGAAAATAACTTCTTCATTTTATTATTCCACTTTTGACACCTCAAATGATTGATTAAAATTACCTTTTAACTGATCAATCCACCTTCTATCATCTAAATTAAATGACTGTATAACATGAAATTCATCAAAACTAACTTTTGTAGGACTACTATATAGTTTATTTAAATCAAACTTTATGGTTGCAGTCTTTTGGGTGCCACTCAGGGTAAAGTTAGATAGTGGTAAAGTAACTGTAGTTCTAGCATAATCGGTACCATAATGATAGACGAATATGGATAGTTTACCTGTATCATCTATATACATACCCTCATGCTTAAAGAAAGTATAACCGGTTTTCCATGCCCACAACATGCCCAATATAGGATCTAGGTCTCCTTCTTGTGGCCCTGAGTGATTATTTAAAGAATCTATACCCAACGTAAACCTTATACTATCATAGGTACCATTGGGAATACTATTTAAAGTAAAATGACATGTTGAGGTATCCCCTTGATCTACTAATTTATAGTAGGAAACTGATGCATTAGTACCACTTTTGCTAATAAACTCAAAATTACTTACATAATATTTGAGTATAGTCACGAAATACTTATCATTGTTTGCATTTACATACATACCATTTACTGAGTCAGTTTTTAATACAATAGGATTACCATCTACGGTATTCTCAAACTGAATTTTTAAACTAGTACTAGTTGAGGTGGGTGTCACTGAATTATTATCCTTTTTCTTACACGAAAAAGTAGCAGTGAATAACAATAAAACTAAGCAACTGTATTTTCTAAACATTTAAAACCATTATTTTACGATAAAAATAAGCAATAAACACCTATAAAGTTTAAATGCATTTTTACAATGCCATTTGTTGTAGTTAAAAAATGTAATTATTTACATGCACAATAAACATATGTCCAAAAGCCTAACAACCTTTAAAATAGCCAAGAAGTGGTATGAACATAAAGGATGGACACCACATAGCTTTCAAAAAGAATGCTGGGAGGCCATATGTAAAGGAAAATCCGGATTATTAAACGCCCCTACAGGTTTTGGTAAAACATATGCTATTTGGATGGGTGTTTTAGAGCGCTACCACCTAGCCAAAATAAAATCTAAAGGTCTTCATGCGCTGTGGATTACACCACTAAGAGCTCTAAGTAAAGAAATATACCTTGCTACTAATACAGTAAGTGAAACTCTAAACCTTGATTATACAATAGGTCTTAGATCAGGAGATACAAGCATAACAGAAAGAAACCGACAAAAGAAAAACATGCCCAACGGGCTTATAACTACACCAGAAAGCTTACATCTACTTTTTGCACAAAAAGACAATTCTACTTTATTCAAAAATCTGGACATTGTTGTAGTTGACGAATGGCACGAACTAATGGGGAGTAAGCGAGGTGTACAAATAGAATTAGCTTTAAGTCGTTTAAAAAGCTTGAATCCCAACTTACTAATATGGGGTATAAGTGCCACCATAGGCAATATGGATGAAGCAATTGAAGTATTGCATGGCGAAAAAACTAAAGATTTAACCATTGTAAAATGTACAGATATAAAAGAAACTGAAATAGTAACACTTATACCCAATGAAATAGATAAATATCCTTGGGGAGGACACTTGGGAATACAAATGTTGCAGCCAGTTATTGACATTATACAAAACAGCACATCAACACTTATATTCACCAATACACGAAGCCAATGTGAAATATGGTATCAGCGACTACTAGAGGCTAGCCCAGAGCTAGCGGGGATTATAGCGCTACACCACGGTTCGTTAAGTGAGGAGGTAAGACAATGGGTAGAAAACGCTCTGCACGATGGAATTCTAAAAGTAGTTGTCTGCACTAGTAGTCTAGACTTAGGGGTTGATTTCAGACCTGTAGATACAGTAATACAAATTGGTTCGCCTAAAGGTGTAGCACGTTTTATGCAAAGAGCCGGTAGAAGCGGACATAGACCTGGAGCAAAAAGTAAGATATACTTTTTACCAACTCATAGCCTTGAGATAGTAGAAGGAGCAGCTCTAAGACATGCTTCTACCAATATGCAACTAGAACATAGAATTCCTTTTATTCGTTCATTTGATGTATTAATACAGTACTTAATAACCTTGGCTGTTGGCGAAGGGTTTGATCCTGATGCTATTTTTAAAGAAATTATAAAAACACATTGCTTTTCTTCTATTGATAGAGATGAGTTTAACTGGTGTTTATCTTTTATTACTCACGGTGGTAGTATGCTTGATGCATATGATGAATACCACAAAGTAATTGTGGAAGATGGTTTATATAAAGTAAAAAATAGAAAAATTGCTATGCAGCATCGCTTAAATATGGGCACAATAGTAAGCGACAGCATGATAAGTGTAAAATTTCAAGGCGGCGGTAGCTTGGGAGCAATAGAAGAATGGTTTATTAGTAAACTAAAGCCAGGTGATGCTTTTTGGTTCGCAGGTAGAAATTTAGAACTTATTTCCATAAAAGAAATGACTGCATATGTAAAAAAAGCTACTAAAAAAAATGGGGTAATACCCGCCTGGCAGGGAGGAAGAATGCCATTATCGTCAGAGCTATCAGTATCTATACGACAACAGATAAACCAATATATAACAGGCAAAAAATATGATGTAGAACTAGAAGATATGCAGCCTTTGTTAGATGAACAAAGTAGAGTATCTGTTATACCTCAACCCGATCAATTACTTATAGAAAAACTACACACCAAAGATGGGTATCACATTTTCATTTACCCATTTGAAGGTAGGAATGTGCATGAAGGTATGGCAGCCCTTTTTGCTTGGAAAATTTCGCAAATTATACCTATTACTTTTTCTATAGCCATGAATGACTATGGGTTTGAACTTTTAAGTGATCAACTAATACCCATTGAAGAAGCTTTAGGTAATGCATTGTTTGATAGCAGCAACCTATCTCAAGACTTATACAATAGTTTAAATATAGCTGAAATGGCTAGAAGAAAATTTAGGGACATTGCTAGCATCTCAGGACTAGTGCTAAATAACTATCCTGGGAAGCAAATAAAAACGCGCCATGTTCAGGCTAACTCTCAGCTGTTTTTCAATATTTTTCAAGACCAAGACACTAACAATTTACTACTACAGCAAGCCTATGATGAGGTAATGACCTTTCAAATGGAACAGGCGAGAATGAGAGATGCACTTGTAAGGATGGAAAGTATGGAGGTGAAAATTATAGAATTAAAAAGCTATAGCCCTTTCTGTTTCCCTATACTGACAGAAAGAATAAGAGAGCGATTTAGCAATGAAAAAATGGAAGACAGAATTAAGAAGATGCTAAAAGGCATATCATAATTATGATGTAACGTACTTTTGCACCTCTAATGAATGTACTACTATCAGGACAAAAAGCAATTTTACTACAAGAGAAGGCGCTGTGGCTTAGCGACTATAACACGCTTGCAATAGCAGATATACATTTAGGTAAAGCAAGACATTTTAGAAAATCTGGTATAGCAATACCAGCCCAATCCCAGAATAGCGATTTTGCCAATCTTCATTCAATAATAAATAAATACAAACCTAAGAAAGTGCTTTTCTTAGGCGACTTATTTCACAGTACTTACAATAACGATTGGCATCTACTTAAAGAAACACTTCAACACTATTATAATTCTATTCAATTCATACTTATAAAAGGCAATCATGACCTTATTGATGCAGAAGCAATAAGTAGCTCAGGTATAGAATGTGTTACCGATTATTGGCTAGAGCAACTCCATTTCACACACGAACCACTTAGCAATATAGCCAATAATACATATAACATTGCAGGACACATACACCCTGGATATACCATACATGGCAAAGGAAAACAAAGCCTTAGACTACCCTGCTTTTATATGAGTGATAAACAACTTATACTTCCCTCATTTGGAATATTAACCGGGCTGCATATAATAGAAAAAAAGCAGCACACAGATATTTATCTGGTGCTGCCCGATTCTATACATAAATTGTAATCTTATTTTATGGCATAGTCCTTAGAGTCTGCCTGATTTATTTTGTAAATAATATCCTTAACCATTTTATATTCACTTGGAGCAATATAATTGCTTAAGAATCTCACCTCACGAACAGCAACCAGCCTGTCTGGCTTTAAGGTATATTTTAAGCTATAAGATATTTTAGAGCTGGTGTAAGTAATATCTTTAGGTATTTCAACAAGCTTTTTACCTGTAGGAATCATTAATGTTATAGTTTCTTTCATTAATGGCTCATTTAAGTAGTATTGGAAATCTATTGGATACTCTCTTTTCTCTTGTGCAAAAAGCTGATCTGAAAAACTAATGTCGGTCCACGGCATTTTTAATACTTTCATGCCAACTATCTCGCTTAAATAGTTGCTTACCTTAACATCATAGCTCAATTTCACTGTATCACTCAAATCATCCATATGCTCCATTTTAAGATTAGTTATATCAACATTCCTCTTAAATTCATCCGAAATACTGGTAGCAAATTTATTACTCTTCTCTTTCTCTGAAAGACCACTCATATAATACCTATAACCTGAAGCCTCAGCACCTATTTTGTATACATCTCTATGTACATTAATATTATTATTCTCTATAACAATTTTTGTATTTCTAACATTCAGATTTTGTGGACGATTATCGCTTGATAAGCTAACAAGCTGCGCAGAAGATGTATGTGTACCGTCAGCAGGTATTGGCAGTCCATTAGCCTTTAATATACCATTACCCATACTTGAGAATGGTAAATGATTATCTGTTAGCTCTACATAATACTGTTTATTACTATCATTTAGCTGGGCTATACAGTGGTTAAATGAAATTGTTGGCAAATAAAAATTTTCATCTCCACTACCGTTGGTACGTACTAGTACTAAGTTAGATTTTAAACCAGCTTCTCTACACATAGCAACAAAAAGCGTAGACAAATCTTTACAGTCGCCCATGCGGGTACTTAAAGTTCTGGCAGCACGCTGCGGCACTAAAGCACTATGCAAAAACGACACATTACTGTAGTTGTAATTTTTCTCTATATAATCGTATATAATTCTAGCTTTTTCAAGGTTAGTCTTCTTTTCATTGCCCTTCATTAATTCTCTCACTTTTTCTTTAACGGCAAAATCTGCTTTAGTTTTTATATAGCTTACGTCGCTATACCAATTGGCAACATAGCTCCAATCCGGTATAGAAGAGACTGATAATTTATGCAGAACGCTATCAAATAAAAGAGGTTCACTATTTATCTTAGGTACATTATTAGCCTCCCAAGTATGCATTGTATAGTCTTCTATTGCTTCTTCAGTATGTTTTAAACTATCGTAATTAGTGAAATAATTAAATTTTCTAGTTTTGGGAAGAATTAATGTAAATCTCGCAGACTCCATAAAACTAGAGCCATTAAAATAAACATCATTCCAAAAATGTTCTGCTAGTTTTCCACCGTATGAGCTTTCTATTCTGTAATTAAGATGTATAGCATCTCCTACTTCAAGCGAAGAAAATACAATATTACCATTGCTTTTTTCTGCCGGCACTTTATTGCCATCTTTCTTTAATAGTTCGGCAGTTTCAATAACTAGTTTTTGTCCATAAGGATTGTAGTTTATATAATACTCCTTATAATCTTGTATTGCGCTTTGAGAGTTGACATAAACCAAAGTTTCGTTTTGTTCCTCGGTAGCTCCCTTTTCAGGATATACTATCATGCGTTTATCATTTATTAACACAACAGCATCTTCTTTAGCATAGGCAGGATTTTCTTTTGCACTTTGGTATACTTTAGCTGCATCATTGGTTTTAAAATAAGATGATAATCTTTTTTTACCCTCAAACTCTCTTAACTGCTCTCTAGCTAAATAGTTAGTAGGACTATAATAAATTGTTTTGCGCATCATTGCAGCAGCATTAGCAGTATCGTTAAGCGCCTTATATAGTAGTCCTGCAACATAATAATAGCTGCCTTCATATGGCATCAATGCTATCACTTTCTGAACCCAAGGTAATGCATCATTAAATTGATTTCCCTCGATATAAGCTTGTGCTATTCTATAGTACTTACTAGGATATGCAGGATAATTTTCAACTTCTCTTTTATAAACATCAATTAACGATTTGTTTCCACTACCCACAGCTTTTGCTTGTAACTCTAACATCTTTTCGCTGTAGTTATCTTGTGTGTAGGTATTAATGATGTGCATGGCCTCCCGATAGTCTTTATTCTTGCTAGCTAATACCGTAGCTTTCAATTCGGCAAAATACTCTACATAAGGAAACAATTTATAAGCAGTATCTATCTGCTCATACATACTGTTATTATCCTTCTTATTGTTATATAGCTTTATCAATTCAGACCTGTTAACAGGGACTTCCCCATAAAGAGCCATTCTTCTACGCACTAGCTTAATAGCTTCATCCCAATTTTCGCGCTCTTCCTCATCATCAAGCTTATATATAAGCCCCCAAATGCTTTCGGGGTCATTCATCTTGATAAATTCCTTTTCTTTATTCGCCTCTACCCTATTACCGGTAATTAAGTAGGTATTTATCATAGCCTGACTAACCGTAGTACTTTTAGGTGCCAAGGCTTTTAGTCTAGCAGCTACTTTACTGGCTTCATATTTTTTCTCATTGTGCAGATATACGTTAATCAACAAAAGGTTATTAATTACATCGTTAGGGTTATTAGCTAGCAAAGACTCAAAATATTGTTCCGCAAAAAGTGGTATTTTTTTTATAGCATACTGACTAGCTTTGGTATAAGGTTGATTAGTAGCCACACACTCCATATCCTCTAAAAGTTTGCCATCCATATCAGATAATCGAACCAAGAAGTTATTCCTTTCAATTTCGCTACAACCTGTCTGTATCAATATTCTATTATAACCTTTTTGTAGCTTTACTACATAGTTGTAAACATCCAAATCGGTATTACGTTCATCTTCCTCAGCACCTATAAGCACATCATTTAGCCATACCTTCATTGAGCCGGAAACACCCACCAGCATAATAACTTCTTTTTCTTCCTCACTTTTTACAAATGTTTGAGAATAAAAGATTGCGTCATCTATATTATAGTTCAAGGTATGGTCTACCCATCTATCATTACGTGTTTGAGGTATTAAGAACCAATTAACTTTAGCTCCGTTTTTATTGTAAAAAGTGAATGTAGTATCAGGGTGTTCTAAAACGCCAAATTCTTTATTAAATCCGCTAGATGATAAGTTTTCAAATGGCCCAATAGAGCTCCAGTTTTTCACATCATTCAGTGCACTGAACACATTTCTTGCCTTCACAAATTTGCCTCTGCTTTCTTCTCGGTTACCTAGATAGGCATTCATCATTGCACGGATAGTTGCAGGTGCTTTTTTATCATTAGCTATTGATTTTATGTAGTCTTCTACACCTTCATCTTTAGCAGCATTGGTACCTGTAAAAATGCCCGAGCTATAAAAAGCATATACATAAGGATAAGGATTTTCAGATTTATCGGCAAACAGCTTAAAATGCTTGAACCCATCTAAATATTTATCCTCTTCACAATCCATTATAGAGAGTGCCAAATTTGCTTCTTGAACATTTTGGTTGGCAACAATTAATTTCTCAAAAGCCTCTCTGGCTTCCTTTCTTTTATTCTGGGTAAACAGATTAATGGCATCATTATAGTTTTGGGCTTGAGCTACTATTTGACTAAAACTAGCAACTAATACAATAAGAAAACGCTTCACTCTAATAGGTTTTAATTTAACGTACAAAGTACACCAATATTTGTAAACACCTGATTAGGAGGTCATAAATATTTTTAAGTATACCCAAAACGAGATTTATATAAAGACCAAAAAAATGTAAAAAAAATTTGAGAACATGGAATCAATTTACTTACCTTTGCAGTCCAATTCTGGCGAGGTAGCTCAGGCGGTTAGAGCGCAGGATTCATAACCCTGAGGTCACGAGTTCAACTCTCGTCCTCGCTACATAAAAAAAGGAAATTAGTTTTTACTAGTTTCCTTTTTTATTTTACATCAATGAAAACAATCTTTATATTATTACTATGTATTCCATTTAGTATACGTGCACAAATTTTATTAGACGCTAATGGAGATGAGCTGAAAGGCAAAGTAAAAAATCTTGTGGAATTTAAAACAAACTATTGGTATCCCAATCTATGTATGAAATACATTCCAAATCAAGTATGTGTTTATATTTATGATAGTTCTTTAAAAAAAGAAACTATATATCTCTGCAAGCAAGAAAATGTAATTAATTATAATTATGATACTTTTTTAAACCCCAAAGAATATTGTAAGTATTTTGAAGACTTCATTTACAAAAAAGATCGAAGTGATATAAAAATAACTTATGAATTTGACAGTAATAATTATTTGATAGAGAGAACAGAATTTACTGATTGGGGCGCTATAGTTAATAAATACAAATATGATATTAATGGGAATGTTATAGAAGATGGCTTTTATTATGAGTATTCAAAATCATTACCAAATATAAATAAATACAAATATGATTCTACTAATAGATTAATTGAAATATCCGATTACTTTGAAAATGAAATTTATAGCATATCAAAAATCGAGTATTACACCTACGATTCTACTTGTGTTATTGAAAAAATATCACCTAACATTTGTGGAAGTGGTATCGAAAAATATCAAAGAATAATTAAATACACTGACAATAAATTACTAAATAAGCAACTGATTAAAAACGATTTAGGTTATAGGCATGAATGTAAATTTGATTCGAAGGGCAATTGGATAGAAAAGGAGTATTATTTAGATAAAATAACGTTTAACATAAAAAGAATAATAACCTACTACTAATTCATATATAAACAATATTCTAAAGCAAAAAAAGAGGCATAGCTATTAGCTATGCCTCGACAATTACTTATAGTTGAAAAACTAATTAGTTACCCATTAATTTTTGGATTTTTTTATCGAAAACACCTTTAGGTGCTAAGCCTAATTGTTTATCAACAACCTGACCACCTTTTATAAAAAGTACACAAGGAATACTAGTGATACCGTATTTTACAGAAACCTCAGGATTTTCATCTACGTTCAACTTACCAATGTTGATGTTGCCATCATGTTCTTTAGCCAAAGCATCGATAGTTGGGCCTAACTGTAAGCAAGGACCACACCATGGTGCCCAAAAATCAACTATTGTTAATTTATCTGAATTCAAAACTTCAGCTGTGAAGTTAGCATCGTTATATACTGCTGCCATTGTAAATTGATTTTATTCTTTTTTAGATTGATAACACAAAGGTAATTTAATATTTCAGTGTAGCGAATTGATAAGCCAAATACTGTTATATCGTATCCACATATAGCTAACAACCCTATCAAATCAGTATGCTATGCGCGTTCTATAGTATAATGTATATCCTCATTTTCCTGCAAAAAATGTATCAATTCCTCATTCAACTCTATACGCATATGCAAGGTCTTTAGCTTTACCATCCACTGTGCAGTATCATCTTTTACCTGTATTACTACATCAGTATTTCCAGAGTATTTCTTTAAATTATCATGTAAAAATGCAACCAATTCGTCAGTAACTTTTTGCAAAGGCATTGTCATAGTCACTTTCTTCGTCAGCACTTTACGCACCTCATCTAATAGCAATATGTTAGAAATCTGAAACTCCATTACGCCAGGCCTGTACTTGTGCTCGTCATAAGTGCCTTGAAGCATCAGCTTTTGGCCATTTACTAAATAGTTACCATACTGTACATAACTCTTCTCCCAAAGCATTATCTCGAAATTTCCAGAATAGTCGTTTATAGTAAACTTACCAAACTTACTACCCTTCTTGGTGGTCATATGTCCGGCATCCGTTAAATATCCGGCTATCTTAATTGACCTCCCTTTGTATTCGTCTAGCTGATTAATTGGGGTGATACCATAATTTTCCATTTCGAACTTAAATCCATCAAGCGGATGTGCGCTTAAATAGATTCCCACTACTTCTTTTTCCCGCTCTAAAAGCTCAGGCAATCCCCATTTTTCACATTCCGGAATGGCAGGTGGTTTTACTTCTGGCATAGTAGACTCTCCGAAAAGCGTATTTGCTGCAACTGAAGAACTTGCCTGAAACTGATTCCCAAACCTTACCAAACGCTCCATACCATTTACCGGATCTATAGCGGGAGCATAAAAATATTGAGCCCTATGCATCTGCGGAAAGCAATCTAACGCCCCTGCCAATACTAAACTTTCTAGCGACTTTTTATTAACCGTTCTTTGATTAACACGCTTTATAAAGTCAAAGACAGTTTCAAATGCACCATTTTTCTCTCTATCGGCTATAATATCTTCTACTGCTGCCTCACCTACTCCCTTTATAGCATTTAGCCCAAAACGAATTACATTATCCTTGGGTACCGAGAAGCCCTTTAAACTCTCATTTACATCAGGTCCAAGTACCTGCAATCCCATACGCTGACACTCTTCCATATAGAACTTTATCTTTTCTATACTTCCCTGGTTATTTAGTACAGCAGCCATATACTCAGCAGGATAATGCGCTTTTAAATAACCGGTTTGATACGCTACTAATGCGTAGCATGTAGAGTGCGATTTATTGAAGGCATACTGAGCAAATGCCTCCCAGTCTGTCCATATTTTTTCCAATTTATCTTCAGGGTGTCCTTTTTTCTTAGCCCCTTCAACAAATTGGTCTTTCATTTTATCAAGTACTGCCTTTTGCTTTTTACCCATTGCTTTACGCAGTACGTCAGCATCGCCTTTACTAAAGCCGGCAAGACTCTGAGACAACAACATCACCTGCTCTTGATATACCGTAATACCATACGTCTCACCTAGGTATTCTTCCATTTCAGGCAAATCGTAAACTATAGGTTCTTGCCCATGCTTACGCTTAATGTAGTTAGGGATATACTCTATAGGACCCGGACGATATAGGGCGTTCATGGCTATTAAGTCATCAAACTTATCGGGCTTTAAGCTAATAAGATGCTTTTGCATACCAGCGCTTTCAAACTGGAAAGTTCCGTTGGTATCACCTCTTTGGTATAGCTCATAGGTTTGCAAATCGTCTAGCGGAAGTAAGTCTATATTTATTTCTACTCCGTGATTACGCTTTATAAGTGTCAAGGCATCTTTTATAATGGTTAGGGTTTTTAAACCCAGAAAGTCCATTTTAATAACTCCTGCATTCTCAATTACGTTCCCCTCAAACTGAGTTATTAATAAATCAACATCTTTGGTGGTACATACAGGAAGTAACTCACTTAGATCTTTAGGCGCAATAATGATACCGGCAGCATGTATACCGGTATTTCTTATAGAACCTTCTAGTTTTTCGGCGCTATGCAAAACCTCTCCATGTAAGCTAGGCTGTGCATATATTTCTCGTAATTTATTAACTGTTTCAATTTCCTCAGACCCTAATCCCTCTTTAGCTTCAAGACTACCCTCGCCCTTTATTTCGGCGTGAAGTATGCGTTTTAAACTAATGCCCGGTTTTTCCGGAACAAGCTTTGCAAGAGCATTACTTTCCGGCAGAGGTAAATCTAACACGCGGGCAACATCTTTAATACTACTTTTAGCCGCCATGGTACCGTAGGTAACAATATGGGCTACTTGGTTTTTACCATATTTATTTACTACATAGTCTATTACTTTCTGCCTGCCCACATCATCAAAGTCGGTATCAATATCTGGCATACTCTTACGATCGGGGTTAAGAAAACGCTCGAAAAGCAGCTTATACTTTATCGGGTCGATATTAGTAATACCAATACAATATGCAACAGCCGAGCCGGCAGCACTACCCCTACCCGGACCAATGAAAACACCTAAATCTCTTCCTGCCTTAATAAAGTCACTTACAATAAGAAAGTAACCTGCAAAACCCATGGTGCGTATAGTAAATAGTTCGAATTTCAAACGCTCCTCTACTTCTGCTGTTATTTCCTTGTAGCGCTCCTTAGCACCCATCCAAGTTATATGCTCTAAATATGCATTTTGGTCATCATTAAACTCTGGTGGCACTTTAAAGTGAGGTAGTAAAATATCTCTATCTAGCTTTAGCGGTTTAATTTTCTCTAATACCATGCTAGTATTATCAATAGCCTCAGGGATGTCGGAAAAAAGAGTTGACATTTCCTGAGTGGTCTTAAAGAAGAACTGATCGTTATAGAATGCAAAGCGAGAATTTTTAGCTTGCACTTCATCATCATCGCCAGCATCTTTATACTTAGGGTCACTAATTTTAGAGCCTGTATTTACACATAGCAAAATATCATGGGCTTTGTAGTCCTGTACATCTACATAGTGGCTATCATTACTGGCTATTATAGGAACATTATACTTTTTAGCAAACTTTAGCAATACCTCGTTTACCTTAATCTGATCAGGTATATCGTGGCGTTGAAGTTCCACATAGTAATCATCCCCAAACAGATCTAGCCACCATTTAAACATTTTTTCGCCTTCTGCCTCACCTTTGCGTAATATAGTGCGCGGCACCTCAGCAGCTAAGCAACATGTAGTAGCTATTAAGCCCTCGTGATATTTCAATATTAACTCCTTATCTATACGAGGATACTTCCCGTAAAGTCCCTCCATATATCCAAGAGAGCATAGCTTCACTAAATTCTTATACCCTACTTCATCTTTGGCTAGTAATAGTTGGTGAAATCTTTGGTCTTTATCATCTTTAGAGAACTGACGTTTGTGCCTGGTCTCAACTAAATAAAATTCGCAACCAACTACAGGCTTCACCACAGGCTCTTCAATATCTTTACCTTCAGGTGTTTTACCTACAACTTTTTTCTTTTTCCAAGCTTCAGAAACGAAATCGAAAACACCAAACATATTACCATGGTCTGTAATAGCTATGCCCGGCATATTATCGTTACGCGCCTTATCAAAAAGCCTTGAAATATTAGATGCGCCGTCCAGTAACGAGAACTGGGTATGATTATGTAAATGGGAGAATTGCATGAGAAAACACTAGCCTTTCAGCGTCATACAAAGTAACGAAATTCCCATCTTGAGCATTTCAAAAATTATCCACAAAAGGAATAGTTTGACTAACAGAAATGAAACTAACTAACAAATGGCTAGAAAACACAAAATGTATATATTAAGGATTTGGGGTAACCCAAACCGAGCCATCCTCAAAATACTCCTTTTTCCAAATTGGCACCCTTTGCTTTAGCGTATCAATAGCATATCTACAAGCATCAAAGGCAGCAGCACGGTGCGCTGCCGAAACAGCTATTACAACAGGGATTTCGCCAACAGTTAACATACCTACTCTGTGATGTATAATTACTTTTTTTACAGCATATGTATTGTAAATGTGGTTAATTATTTTTTGAATTTCTAATAGAGCCATAGACTCATAGGATTCAAAATCTAAATGAGTTACCCTTCGGCCTTGTGTATTATTTCTTACAGTACCTATAAAAATATCTATTCCACCAGCATTATCTGCCTTTACAGCATCTATTATTGATGTAACATCTAAAATTTTATCAGAAATTAATATATCTGGAATCATAACTTACTAGCCCCCACTTACAGGTGGTATTATTGCAATTTCATCTGCTGAATGTAATATCAAATCTGGCAAGGCATACTCCTTATTAACAGCAATCATGTATGAGCCCAGTGCTTTAAATTTAGGGTATGTATATTCTATGTGATTTTTTAAATCCTGAACACTACATTGTTCTTGCACATCCAGTTCTAATAAATTAGTCTCAAAAATATCTTTAGCTATACCAAATGCCATTACTTTTACTTGCATAGGCTTACAAAACTAGTGTTTTATACAACACTTCTAATCCCGCAAAAAAAACCAATCCAGCAGTAAGGCGTTTAACTGTTTTATTTGAAAAAACCTTTATAGTCAACCTTGCACCAACCTGACCTCCTGTTGCAACAGCCAATGCTAGTATTAATATTCTATTCCAATCAGGAGTTG
Source organism: uncultured Flavipsychrobacter sp. (assembly GCA_964461535.1). Classification (GTDB taxonomy): domain Bacteria; phylum Bacteroidota; class Bacteroidia; order Chitinophagales; family Chitinophagaceae; genus Flavipsychrobacter. Next base: position 18,879 of record CAYWUY010000030.1, on the reverse strand, counting down.
TGGTAAGTTTCGCCGTTTGTGCAAGTAAACCTGAAATAGAATTAACTAAAATAAACAAAGTGGCGGTAGAGGCTATTTTCTTGCTGGTATCCCATTTACTTAAATGCAATATTGGCGACAAAAATATTCCTCCACCAATACCAACTAAACCGGATACAAAACCAACAAATCCTCCAATAATTGTATTAACATACCATTGACTAGCCTTGATAGTATTATCTTGACTGAGGATAGTGCTTAACCAAATAAAAACTGCAGCTATTAATAAAGTAATACCTAGAAGTATGTAAAAGACGTGCTCTTTTAGCTGCAACTGAGCCCCTAAAAAAGCCATTGGAATACTTAAAACTACTAACGGAATTTGCTTTTTGTAATCTATTAATCTGTTCTTAAAGTATAACAATATACTACCACCAACAACAACTATATTACATATTAATGATACTAACTTAACTTCTTGAAATGGTAAATTATGGCTTATTGCATATAAACTAAATATTGCCAAATAACTGGAGCCGCCACCAAATCCGGCTCCGGAATAAATGAAAGCAATAACAGTGAAAAGTAAGTAAAGTAGAATATCTGCCATAAATGAAATTGGCAACGATTATTAAACCGTTGCCAATACAAACATACATTGTTTATAAATTATCTACCACCGTTAGAAATAAAGTCATTTAATTTCCTGCGGTTATCATCCCAAGTAAATACATTACTTACTTTAAAGTAGTTGTTTTGATCTATAGTACGGTTGTACGCATATTTAGCGATAGCTAATCTATTATCATCCCAAGTAAATAGTTTACACAACTCCATCACCTGATCGGTAGTAAAATAGTTATTACTTATAACTGTTTTAGCCGTAGACATTTTAGTATCATCAAAGCTACAAGCTGCTATTGTTCTTTTAGCACTAGCAAATGTTACCTGGTCAATTACTGTTGGTGCAGGTGGCGGAGGCGGAACATTGTTATACACTTGTACAGGTTGGTTAGGATTTACATCTACACCATACTGCATAACATATTCACCCTGTTGACTACGGTAATCTCTATCTAGTGGAATACTTTTAAAGAAACTGATTCTTGGATATTGTCCTCTTTCCCTAACCAATGCTAATGTTAAACTAATAGCACGTCCTTCTATAGGATCAGCTAAATATATTCTTCTATTAATGGCAGGAGTATAATTGTCATCAAAAATAATTTGGATATCATTTTCAGCATAGGGTAAATTTTCTACTCTAATTCTAGACTGTGCAAATCTATTTTGCTTAATACCATTTATTAAAAGATAAAAACGCTCACCAGTGCCAGAAAAAATAGTAAGTGCACTACCTGTTTCTACATTTTGGTAATATTGGTTACCATAACCATTATTATAGTTACCATTTCCACCTCTACCCTGTCCATTGTTACCTCTATTTCTGTTCTGTTGAGCTACAGCAATTAAAGGCATTATAGCTATTAATAATACTAAAAGACGTTTCATAAAGTACGATTTTGTGTGCAAGAATAATAAAATTGTTTTGTGTTATAAAATGTTATTCAATTAGCATGCCAAGATTCAATTGATTGGCTCTACATTTTTTAACAATATTTCAAATACCAACCATTTTAGTTATTCACTACCTTGCGTAAAGAGAAATATTATGAAAATAAAAAAGCTACAGAGACAAATAACCTATTATACTCAGTATTTCCCTTTTACTATTAATACATTTCTATGCGTTTTATTTACAATATTAGCTTACAAACTACTTTATAAACCCGTACCTAATGGAGAAGCACCATCTGCTATAATTCCATTCATAATACTATTAGGGAAACTGTGCTTATGGGTATTTTGTGGTTTAGTAGCTACCTCTATAGTTAGCACTATTGCTTGCTGGATACACTACATATATCTAAAAAGAAAAAGTGGCACTTTATTACAAATATCGTTTGAAACAGAAGTAAAAAACGGCAATGCTAAGATATACCTAAATGCTATTTTAAATAAAGGGTTTAGGCCAATTTTAGGCTTTGTAAAGGGCAGTATATATTATGATGATTGGCAACTAACTGATAGGTTCACCCTTCTATCTAATAAAAGAAAAGAAAATAGCCTAAAAAGAATAGGTATAGCAGGTAGGAGTAAAATGCAGCTTGATGACATAAAAGAATATCAAATAAAAGGAGGTTTTCTTTTTTTTCAGGATATGCTTAATGTTTTTTCTATTGCAGTAAAACAACCATTACAGGGAGATTTTTTTCAGGCACCATCTATTAGTAATAGCACAGAAAAAGATGTTAGCCCTAAAAAGACAGAAACTCTTGATATACGTATTGAGCAGTTAAGAAGAGTAGATGGAGAGTTTTTGAATTACAAGAACTTTGAACCGGGTGATGACATAAGAAGAATTATATGGCAAGTATATGCCAAAAACAGAGAGTTAGTAATACGTATACCCGAGCTATTTGAGCCCTATGCATCTCACCTATACTTCTATGCCAGTTTTCAAAGCAATTATGCTAATACGGTTGGCAATAATTATACAGTAGAAATGCTAAACTACTTTAAGAATAAAGTATGGACAGTATACAGTATATTAAATGAAAAAGAATGGAAACTAAAATATATAAGCGAGCAAAACAATGGTGCTAACCTTGAGCAGCAAGAACAAATAATTAAAGAGATAAGTAATAGTAACTGGCAAAACCACAAAGACCTAACTACATACTTCAACACCAAGAAAGGCAGCGTATTGTGTATTTCTTCATTAGTAGACATTGATAATTTGCAGCAATTATTAGACAATACCGACGCTAGTACTGTAGTTTATTTCATAAAGGTATCTAATACCTTTAGTCATTTACTACCTTTAAGTCTTATTAGCCGTATCCTTATAGCACCACCTAAGGATAGACTTTCTAAACTAAAAAGCAAGTGGTACTTTTCTATGTTCAGGATTAAAATTCGCAAACAAGAGAAGCGAATAGAGGAAATACTTAGCAGAAGTAATGTAAACTATGCTGTGGTATAACTACATATCAAAACAGCTGCTTCAATACGTTATATATCATTTCAGGTTTAGATAACGTGTAGAAATGCAAAACTTTTGTTCCATTCTTAAGTAAATCTCTGCACTGCATTAACAACCATTCAGTACCTACTTTCTCTAAATCAGCATCTGATTTGCATTGTTGCATAGCTTTAGATAGTTCATAAGGAATTTCTACACTAAACACCCTTGGAATAATAGATAATTGTTTGAGCGATGAAATAGGCTTTAAGCCAGGGACAATAGGCACATCAATACCGTATTGCTTACATTGCGACACATAGTTATAAAAATGGCTATTATCAAAAAACATTTGAGTATTAACATAATTGGCTCCTAACGCTATCTTCTTTTTTAGCATAGTGATGTCAAAATCTAGATTAGGTGCTTCAAAATGTTTCTCCGGATATCCAGCTACACCAATGCAAAAATCTGTCGTTCCTCCCTCTAATAAATCATCTTCAATATACTTTCCTTGATTTAAAGCTACGATTTGCTTTACGAGCTCATCAGCATATTTATGCCCTTGAGGATGAGGCGTAAAAAATTTTTCATTAGCTGCAGCATCGCCTCTAAGGGCTAAAACATTCCTAATGCCTAAGTAATGTAAGTCTATTAGCGCATTTTCTGTTTCTTCTTTACTAAAACCTCC
>CAYWUY010000030.1:0-15084 GCA_964461535.1 uncultured Flavipsychrobacter sp. | reverse complement strand
GCTATTTTATCCGTTATTTTCATAAAGGAGACAAAAATAAAACTACTACAGCTAATAGCCATAGTAGTTTAAGTTATTTTATTTGGTAAAATATTATCGTTACTCCCTGTTCAAATTCATTTTTCTTCTCAATTCGTCAGGTACACCATTTTTATGTAGCAATATAGCAGTGGTTTTATATTTTACATATGCTCTAGTTACATAAATATATCCTTTATAATCGTTTTTATCGCCCCAAGAATTTTTTACAATATAGTATTTCTTACCATTTTGGTCTTTTGCCATACCTACAATGTGCATACCATGGTCGTCAGTCGTTTCATAGTTGTCAAAAGCTTTCTGACGCATTTCAGGAGTAATATGTCTCTCAGGTAAAGGACCATCAAACATATATTTTTTAGCAGTATCATCCATATCCTCATAGTCTTTCTCAGGAACGTATGCTACCCCATTCTTCCAACTGAAATATTTTTCACTAACATCTGTAGCCCAAGCTACTGTGTATCCACTATTTAATGCATGATCTATAATATCAGTTAAATCATCCATTTGTACATTATATACACGACTAAATGACCAGTTATCCGGAACCATTAAAATATTTTGCTTATAATAAGGTGCAGTCATTACAGATCCAAACTCAACATAATCTTCAGGGTGTATTCCAACTACCTCTCTTGCAAAAGATTTTGGTGTATACTTCCTATGTTCCCAAGTAAAAGTTTCAGGTACAGTGCCTAGGTAAGCATCTATAACCCCATTATAGGCTACTTTCCAAGACGGAGTAAGTTTGCCATTAGGATTAGACACAACAGCATCTAACATACTTTTTAATAATGCTTGAAACTCTGCAAACTTATTCTTATCTGTACCATAATTTAATCCGGTATATGCCGATTGCGGCATAGCACCGTATTTAGCATACATATTAATAACATCATGCAATGCACCACCATCTCCCCATGCCACAGAACCGTGCATTCTTACATAATTCTCTGCTTTTTCTTCATATACACGCCTAGCGCTATATATTTGTGATAGCTGTACAGGAGATTTACCCATTCTCATCATTTCACTTTCAAGAAACGAATTGGTAGAATAACTCCAACAAGTACCAGAACTAGCCTGATTTTTTACTGAAGTATTTTCAAGTCCAATTACTTTCGTGAACTGAAATTTTTTGGATGCATTTTCACTTTTATTGGCATCAAGCTTCACAATCAAATTATCCTGTGCATACGATGCAAACGGCAAAAGAGCTAATGCAAGAACTGATATATTTTTTCTCATTATTTTGTTTTAATCCAGAACAAATTTAATAAAACAGATTTCTTTATTACTATAAATAGAGTGTGAATTATTGGGGTAAACTTTAATCTAGCGCTTTGTTTAAGAAATCTATGAACGGTTTCATTATATAAAACCTATCTAAAACAATCTTTTCAAAATTCTTAGCTGTAATTTCTTCATCTTTTATCTTACAACTTGTTACAAAACTTTTATGCTTTAAGTAGGCAGCCGCAGGATTATTATCGGTATAACCTTGTGGCATTTTTTTGAGTTGTTCACCTTCAATAGTAGGATAGATTGATTTAAATTTTTTATCGTTTACAATACTTTGAAACTCATTAAAATTATAATCAATTTCTTGTCTTATAGCCCTTAGCACTTCAGCTTCAGGCATCCATACACCACCGCCTAAAAAACTATGGCCCCCGGGCTGAATATGTAGGTAATATCCCGCACCAGGAAATTTTTTACCACCTTTACTGAACGCTGCACCAAAATTGTTTTTATACGGAGACTTATCTTTACTAAACCTAACATCCCTATTAATTCTGAAAATACAATCTTTAGGTTTAAGCTCCTCAAATAATGGTTCTGATTGACTAAGTCCTTTAAGCACTTTAGCTACCAGAAGTTCAAAATCGTTTTTGGAATTAGTATAGGCTTCCTTGTTTTCGTCAAACCAAGGCTTGTTGTTATTTATATTCAATTGCTCTAAAAAAAGCAAAGTACTTTCTTGTAACATAAAAGAACATTATTTACCAAATATAGCTTGTCTTATTCGCATAAAAAATGCTTTTATTAAACCTCCATCTTTTTGCAAGTGACGATCTACTGTCCATGCAATGGAAGCAGGAACAGCTACTAACTTACCAAACCCATTATCTCTAAGTTTTACGGCTAACCAGCCATCTTCTCCTGCCCCAGGTGGATGATCGTAATAATTAACAGATATACACTCTTCTCTTCTAAAAGCTGAATTGCAGCCATACACATTCATTGCAGGCTCTTTAAACCTCTTTTTATACCATCGCAATATATCAGCTATACTCTCATATAAAAAGTACACAAATCTACTGGTACCATTTGTAGGAATAAAAGCAAAGCGTCCATAAGTAAGTGCCGTATTGGGTAAGTTTACTAACGGGTCTATCATTAAATCAATCCAGTTTTCCGGATATAAAGTATCCGCATCAGCATTAATAACATATATACTAGTTGCCGCTTTTAATCCGGCAGTTCTTGCTGGCACATATCCCTGAGTATACTCATTAACACACTTAACTCCCGTAGCCCTAACAATAGATTCTGTATTATCTTTAGAATTATTATTAACAACTATTACTTCGACAGAATACTTGCTTTTATTTTTAACTATGGAAGTAAGAGTAGGAAGTATGTTTTTCTCCTCGTTATATGCAGGTATAACAATGCTAACATCGGGCTTCCCCCTATATAAATTAGAATATTGACTTTGTATATACTCAGTCATTTGAGAATTAGACATACGCCATATGTCATATAGATATTTAGGCACTTTTATTGGGCGCATGTTATTAGTTATATTATTTATTGAATTACACACTCTCTTTCTGGAAAAGAGCCGGTACCGTTTTTAATATCAATAGTATATCTTTTAGAAAGCTGTGATTTTCGGCATAAGAGTTATCTAACATCAAGCGCTCCTCTTCTGACATTTCACCCTTACCCCTTTTTTCCACTTGCCATAGGCCAGTTATACCTGCAGGTGCTCTAAACCTCAATGCATACTTATCAGTAGTTAGTTTTTCTGCCTCATATAAGGGTAAAGGTCTATTACCCACAATACTCATGTCTCCAATAAATACATTCCATAGTTGGGGTAATTCATCTATACTAGTATTTCGCAAAAACTTACCTACTTTAGTAACTCTTGGGTCGTTCTTAATCTTGAAAAAAGCAGAACCAGCTGAAGATTTTCTAGAGTTTATATAATTCTTCTCACACCAAGTATTACCATCAGCATATAATACTTGCTGGCATTTTGTACCATTTTTTATACAGTGATCGCACAACGAATCAGAAGTAAAAATCTGAGCCGGCTCTTCAGATGCGGACGCGCCAGAATATTGATTTAAATGCTGTAACTCTTTAAGTCGCTTATCAGCATTTACATACATAGATCTAAATTTGTAAAACTTAAATATATGATATCCCGTACCTACCCTTTTTGCGTAATAAAATACAGGACCTTTAGATTCTAGCTTCATAATTATTATGATAAGCAAGAAAATAGGGGCAAGACATATTAATGCTAGGCCTGAGAAAAACACATCGAATATGCGCTTTGGTAATGGTATTTTATAAGTAGTCAACTCATCAGTCACAATTGCAACTTTTTTTTGCATTTGAGACCAATTCTTTATTAAAAAATTAACCCTACTTTCAATTTGTTCTTTTCTAATAGGAATCTTGAATACATCTGCAATACCACTCTGCATGCATATTTTATTCAAATTCTCATTAAGCTTTTCAGAAATTATAAAGAAAGGAACATTAGGAAACTTATTTTTCTTCAAGGTCTCCAATAGAGACACTCCTAAAGAACCGATGACCTCACTTTGAGATATGATAGCAACAATAGGTAATTTTCCTCTTTCCCACCTGTGAGTTAAATCTACACCAGATGGAAATGACATAATTGTAGCATCTACAAAATTACAGGAAGATATAAGCTGAGTATTAGTAGCGTCGATACCTACTAATGCAATAATTCCATTTTTATTAGCTACAGGTGTTTGCTCCATCAAAGCTATTGTTTCATGAAAAATTTGCCTGTTCTTCTCAAGATGGCTTTCATTCTGGCTTCTAACTCTCTTGGATTAAAGGGCTTAACCACATAATCATCAGCACCAGCTTCAAGACATTTTATTCTAGTTTCAGTACTTTCTTCACCTGATAAAACTATTACAGGAATTGCACTAAAAAAACCACTCATTTGTAACTGTTCAATCAGTTCAAGCCCACCCATTCTAGGAACATTTAAATCAGAAATAATTATATCAGGCAGATTTCCTTCTTGAAGATAAGACAATGCATCTATCCCATTAGTGAATGAGATTACAGAAAATTTCTTTTCAATTGATCGTTTAATGATCAACTGGATAGTTGAATCATCTTCAACTACCAATGCCTTTGGATTCTCCTGATCATTTAAACTCATTGCGTGTGAATGTTTCTAGGTTGCGGTCAGGATGTAAATATATTACATAGCGCGTTATTAGCGTACATTATACGCTAAATATTTTTTTATTAAGGCTTTCTCTTTAAGGTTCAGTGGCACAATAATAAAGCGACCCAATTTGAGTCGCTTACATATATTTATTACACAAATAAGAAATTACATTTTTTCTTTTTCCCATTTACTTCTACCCTCTCCTGCAAAAACATGTCTTTCACTATGGTAAGAAGATCTTACTAATGGACCACTTTCTACATAGTCTATCCCCATTTTGTACCCTTCCTCTCTAAAAAATGCAAATTCGTCAGGATGCACAAATCTAGCAACCGGCAAATGTTTAGGTGTTGGCTGTAAATATTGGCCTATAGTTACAACATCGATTCCATTATCAGCCAAATCACGTAATGTTTGAAGCACTTCTTCTTTTTCTTCTCCTAAACCTAACATGATGCCACTCTTAGTACGCATACCCCCATCTTTAAGACGTCTTAAAACCTCTAAACTTCTATGGTATTTTGCTTGTATTCTTACTTTTTTTGTTAAGCGTTCTACAGTTTCCATATTATGAGATACTACCTCGGGAGCAACATCGATAATTCTCTGCAGATTATCCCAATCTCCTTTAAAATCAGGAATTAGCGTTTCTAAAGTAGTTTCAGGATTTAATGCTCTTACAGCTTTTATAGTATTTGCCCATATTATAGAACCACCGTCTTTAAGTTCGTCCCTATCTACTGAAGTAAGTACTGCATGCTTAACCTTCATCAAGAAAATGGCTTCTGCCACCCTCTGAGGCTCATCCCAATCTACAGGTTCAGGTCTTCCTGTAGCTACAGCACAAAAACCACAAGAACGTGTGCATACATTACCTAGTATCATAAAAGTAGCCGTACCTTCTCCCCAGCATTCTCCCATATTAGGACAATTGCCACTTTCGCATATAGTATGCAGCTTATGGGTATCTACTAATCCTCTAACATGTCGGTAATTTTCACCTATTGGCAATTTTACTCTTAACCAATCAGGTTTTTTTACTCTAGTAGATTTATTTATATCTGCGGTATTTATTATAGGCAACTCTTGCATAAGGCTGCAAATTAATTATAAATAAGGAAATGGCAGCCACTGAGCCTATCAAAAAATCAATAGCACTATTTACCAACGACTTCCTACTTGTAGGGATACAAATAGATTGTAAAAACCTGCTCTTGCAGGTTGTGATGCCATTAGCTGCACTTCTTGTGAATAATACTCAGCATTAACACCAGCTTCTACAGCGAATACAACATTTTTAGCTGTAGCATAATCAAAATGAAGTGCAGACTTAAAATGTCCACCGGGTATCATTTGCAACTCATCTAAGCCTTTAGCAAACCCACCCTTACCTTCAATATTATACTCATTTAAAAAATCTTCCTTATTAAGGTCTGTATATTTTATTACATCGCCCCCAGCTATTGAGCTCATTTTTAAATAATATGGCTTCAACATTCCAAGACTAAAACCACCCAAATTAACCCAATGGATGGAAACTGCACCAGGATCGGGCTTTCCGGCTAACATTTTTCTGAAACCAAAACCAAGTTTTAGTGCATAGAAATTATTTATCTTTCCATATCTGTAAGACGAAGAAAATGTGCTAGTGTTATTTTCAATCTTAATTTTTTGCTCTTTGGGGTCATGTTTTTCAGTCAACTCCAGCTGATATAGCAGCACATTATGGAACATATCAGGGTGTTTGGCATCAATAGCCCTTACTCTTCCATAGTCTGAAAAAACACTCCATCCATCGGAGCCTAATCTATACCCTAAACTCAATTCTTTTTTAATTGGCTTAGGTTTTCTTACCTTATTAGTGTTGTTATTATTTACTGCAAATGCGGGTGCTTTTAATACTTTGGTAGAATCAGAAGAAAAAACAGCCTCTTGCTGGGCGAATGCCACGCTAGATAATAAAAGAAATGCTAATAAGGCTCTGAGAAACATAAGTAAATAATTACACAACCAGTGTAAAGCAAAAATGCAATATACACATTACTAAATTACAACTTTATTTTATTATTGAGAGTGGTTAGCTAATTTTAACAAAACAAAACTGACAATGACCTCTAAAGTAAAATATAACGGAGAACTTAGAACTACATGTACACATTTAAGATCTGGCAATTCTATTGAAACTGATGCACCCGTTGATAACAAAGGAAAAGGAGAACGTTTTTCACCTACAGATTTAGTGGCCACCGCTTTAGCATCCTGCATTGTAACAACAATTGGGATTTTAGGTCCTGAACATGGAATTAATATAGATGGTGCAGAATGTGAAGTAGAAAAAATAATGGTTCCACATCCTAGAAGGATAGGAGAAATTAAAATCAAAATGACATTTCCAGACAGTGAACCATTTACCGAAAAACAACAAAAAATGATTCAGCATATAGCTGAGACTTGCCCTGTTACAAAAACTTTGCACCCTGATTGCAAAATTGACCTGCAATTTATTTGGCCTGCTTAATTATTTGTAATCCAATAGCACACTGCAAGCACTTTTTCTGGCTACAATAGCATTTATATAACTGAAGAAGTGCTTGCGACTGTGATGCATTTTTAGGTTTCCACCCTACTTGCTCCCAATAAGATATAATGTGATTCTCCTCTGCTTTTACCGTATCTAATAACTGAATAGCTAACTCAGCTAAATTCCCGGTATCCTGTTTAGATGCGTATAAAAACTGTATAGGAGCTATTGTGTTTATGACAATATTCTGAATTGAAGTTTTCCCCAACTTTTTTGGAGATACTTCATGCACTTCTTCATCAAATACAAAATGATTATCCCAATAATCACTTGCAGAGATATTAAATTGGGCTTCTACCTCTTTAACCGAGTGACTAGCAATTAATTTAGAAAAAAGGTGAACTGACTCATGTATAAGTTTAGCAAACTGTGCTATGCGAATGGTTGGAAAATTAGCAGGTCTCATTCTTAAAAATTTCCAAAGATGAACCGGCATATGTGTTAAGCTATATTTTTTGCTTAAATAGTAATATTCATTTTGTAGAATTGTAGGATATTCATCTTTAAAAGGCTCATTAAGCATACCCGCCTGACCAAATAATAATGCCTCTATCTGCATTAAGTTCTCCCTGTGCCTGGCTAATACGTTAAGTGGAATAGACCTTACCAACGTCAAAAATGCATCTGAATTAGTTTTAAACCCAAAATTTGCACCAAGCCTCCAATACAATAAATTACGCCAATCTTCAGCACTATTCTCTAGCATCACATTCCAGTCAAGTAACTTTTGTTCCCACCTTTCTGCAAGCAGCCTGCTTTGCCAACTTTCTTTTGTTATATCTCTTACTCTTAAATGCTGTTCACCACAAGGTATAGGTCTATTGGCAACTAATAATTCATCATACTTTTTTATTAATTCGTCTGAAAGATGTTCTTTCAACACAAGTGTAGGAGTAGATGGTAAAAAATTTGATAAATCATTATTATAAACTACGTGCAATATCAAATTTGTATATGCATTGTCTTTTAGGTGTCCATGCTTTTGAAAATCGGAAGCATTGATGTGTAATTCTACATTACCTATTAATAAAGTATTACCCACTCTAATTCTAGCTTCTGAAAAATCAGGACCGGAATCTTTATTAATATTACCCGAAAAAACCACCTGTATATCTTCTCTATTGGTGCTTTTTAGCCCAGCAGGATTATATAAACTATGTTTCCAAATAAACTGAAATAAGGCTTCTGTCATGGTATAAGGTCAATTTTTGTGCAAGGTAATAGAAGTAGATTTTTTAGAAGAAAAATGTGAATAAAAAAAGCACCACTTAGTGCGGTGCTTTATATAATTAAAATTAAATGTTTTATTTGTTCCATTGAGAAGGATCGCTAAAATCTACGTGAGACTCATACCCGTAATCGTCTTTTTTCAATGTAGCTGAATCTATGACCATGTATCTAACTTTCAATACAGCATATTGATCATAAGTAGTACCCGGATCAAAATAACCATCGCCATAGATAATTTTCCCTTCTAAATGCTGAATTGGAATGAAAAGGGTATCAGATTTAATATAAGCAGTTACAGGAGAATGAAAAAAGTTATTAAAGTTAGTTATTGATAACTCATTATCAACCACACTATTTTCAACCTTTACTTGATACTGCTTTGCTAAACTACCTGTTCCTTTTTCAAAAACGGACCAGTTACCAGTAAACTTTTTTCTTGCTTCTGTTTCGCAATTGGGTCCTTCCCATCCGGTAGGACAAGTGCAAATACCATTATTACAAACACCTTTATTTGCGCAAACAATAGTTTTACACTTATCTATATTACAAGACAGCGTAAAACTAGAAGCAGCAATAGCGCATGCACCTACTGTATACAATAATATATTGCGAAAGTTAAATTTCATTAGTTATTAATTCAATTAAGAGCCCTTAAAGTTAAATAATAATCACAAAAAACAATAGCTGCTATACAAAATAACTATACTTAATTCCAAACAGATGGTTTAGAGTTGCTTAGTGATGCATCTACACCAAAATCATCTTTTAACCCTGTAGCTCCATCAATCACTTGATACCATAATTTTACTGTAGTCCCGTCAGCTGAAATAAAGCCTTTACCATAAATAACTTTACCCTCAGTAGCCTGATTAGCAATAAAAATTGAATCGTTAACCACTTTAGCAGCAATTTTGCCGGTAAAATAGTTATACATATTCTTTATTAAAATACCATTTATTGCCGTATCTTTTTCTATAGCAAGTGCATAATTCCTTTGAGGAGAAATTGTACCCTTTTCATTTACGTTCCAAGCTTTAAGAAACTTAGTTCTGGAAATTGTTTGGCAGTTTGTTCCCTCGTACCCAACGGCACATTTACATTCACCATCAATACATACACCACCATATGCACAAGTTACTGAACTACACTTATCGTTCTTAGTTTTATCACAAGAAACAAGTATAACTGAAAAAACACTTAAAAGAAAAGTAGTTGTTGTAAAAATAATTTTTTTAGAAGTGGTCATGAGTTAGTGTTAGCTTTATTATTGTTTATTCCATATCGATGGTTTACTACCATTCAATATTTCATTTACTCCAAAATCATCTTTTAGTGCCGAAGCAGTATCAATTACTTGATATCTTAAAGCAATATGCCATGTAACAACATCTGATGCGTTTTTTTCAGAATACATATATCCTTTACCAAAAACCACCTTACCATCCACCTGTTGATTTGGTATATATAAGGTATCTTCATCAATTGTCGCCCTTATTTTAGTAGGAAAGTAGTTGTAAAGATTTTTTATTAAAACACCTGTTACATCGGCATCTTTTTCTATTGCTAGTGCATAAGTACGTTGTGGTGTAACAGTTCCTTTCTCTGAAACCTGATACATTCCTATGAATTTATTTCGTGCTACTATCTCGCACTGAGGACCAATGTAACCGGGCAAACACTCGCATGAACCTTCTCTACACGTACCGCCATAAGCACAATTAATTGCCTTGCATTTATCTTGATTACATGATGTAGAGAACAACGTTGCCACAGATACTAGTAGCATCATTAGTAAATATGTAACATGTTTTATAGTTACTCTCATTATTGGCAATGGTTCAAAATGTGCTTAAAGATATGTAAAAATTTATAGAAAAATAATCCAAGCAGAAAAATCTGTTGTCCAATTCTAACAAGACATCAAAAGTATATTATTTAAAGTTTGGAAGTAATATCTTATCTGATAACAGTGTAAAATCGAGAGAATAAAACTTTAAATTAAATAAAACAATCACAATTTTAAGTTTAGATTATTTTTCCAATTCTTGTTTGTATGCTTTTATTCCTTTAAATATAGCTAAAGCCACCTCTTTTTGTCCTTTTTCAGAATTCAAATAGGCTTCTTCTTGCTCATTAGTAATAAAACCAATTTCCACAAGTACACCAGGCATGGCACTTCCAGCCAAAACCTCTAAACCCATTTGTTTAACACCATGGTCAGGACGACCTTGAGCAGCGAATTGATCTTGTATTTTACTTGCTAACTTTATACTTCTTGACAAAAATGCTTGAGTATATTGTGCTACTATTATGGCAGTCTGAGGGTCGCTTTCGTTAAGGAGAGCTTCAGGATTAGTATTACCCTCTTGAGTAAATTCATCTTTAACCTCACTGCTTAATTGATCCATCCTATGCAATCCTAAAACATACGACTCTACCCCAGCCCTAGTTGTTTTGTGATGCCTTTCAGTTTTATATATAGGCAACTTTTTACCTTTTTTACCTGTTTTATAGCCAACTACAGTTTTAGTGTAGGTATATGGCGTAGAGTTAACGTGAATAGCAATAAATAAATCACCCTGTGCTTTATTGGCTATGTCATGCCTTTCTACCAAAGTAGGATATGTATCTGTAGTTCTAGTATATATTACATCAACGTTTTTAAGACTATCGTTTATGAGCTGCCCTAACTTTAAAGAAACTGCTAATGTGATATCCTTTTCGTAAGAAAATGAACCACCTGCACCAAAATCTTTTCCACCATGACCGGCATCTACAACTATCTTATTAACTTTTTTTCCAACAGACCACCCATAAAACGGCACAATGATTGTTAATAAAGCTATAAATATATAACGCATAATATATTTCGTAAGATTTAAGCAAAATGAATGCTAAAGGTGAACTCCAATTGAGTACTTTTGCGCGGCATATGACCTTGCACGGTAAATTTATTTCAAAATTTTCAACTCTTCATCCTTTTGCCATACTAATGGCAATGATTTTTATATTCTCTCTAACAAATAAGACTTATTCACAATCTGTAACAACCAAATCCTTAGATAATAAGAATTACATAAGTAATTCTGACACTTCTATTGTTATAAGCGACAGTGCGACCCAAGACACATCTAAAAAGAAGCTAATTGAAACTAAATATGGCATTAAAATATCAAAAGATGCCATAGATGATGTGGTTACTGCTACTTGTAGAGATTCATCTGTATTGGATGCAATCAGCAACAATTCTTACCTATTTGGCAAGGCAAAAGTAAAATACAAAGAGCTTCAAGTAGATGCAGGACAGGTAGGTTATAGCCAATCTGCAAATACTATTTCTGCAGCACCTCAGATAAATTCCACCGACTCAGGTAACAGCAGGGGTTCTTTTACCCAAGGTAAAGAAACTTTCAGTTACGATTCATTGCTCTACAACTTTAAAAGCCAACGAGCTTTGGTAAGAAATGCACAGTCGAAATATGGTGAAGGTTTTATACATAGCGAACAAATTAAAAGAAACTCCGATCAATCGTTATATGGTTCTCATAGCGTATATACTACTTGCGCACTAGACACACCCCACTTTGGAATAGTGGCAACAAAAATCAGAATCGTTCCTAATAAGGTAGTTGTATCTGGCCCTGCTAATATTAATATTCTTGGAGTTCCTACACCTATAGTTTTACCTTTTGCGCTCTTCCCTATATCTCAGCGACAGAAATCAGGATTTATACTACCTACATATACAATAGAGCAAAACAGAGGTCTAGGGCTATTAAATGGCGGCTATTACTTTTACCTGAATGAGCATGCAGATTTAAAAATGCAAGCCAATCTATACACCAAAGGTAGCTATGCTGTTAGCGCAATAACAAACTATTCTAATATATATAAATATAACGGTGGGTTTAAAATTTATTACGCTTATAATAAAACCGGCGAAACTTTTGAGCCTAATTCTTCAATAACTAAAGATTTCATGGTAAACTGGCGTCATACTAGCGATGCCAAAGCAAGACCCGGTGAAACTTTTAATGCGTCTGTACAGGTTGGTACATCTTCATTTTATTCTAATAATAGTTACGATCCTAATCAAATATTACAAAACCAATACCAGTCTAATATTAGCTGGGCAAAGAACTGGACTAATAAACCCATAGGACTAACAGTTAGTGCTTTGCATAGCCAAAACACAGCAACTAAGCAAATAGATGTCACTTTACCAACTATAAACTTCCACGTTACCCAGTTTAATCCCTTTCAACGCAAACATGCTGTTGGTAGCAAATGGACAGACAAAATAACTACAAGCTACAATGTTGATGTATTAAATAAAGCCACCTTTTACGATAGCACCTTCAACCTAAGCAATCTATCTACCAAAGACCTCAATTTCGGCATAAAACACTCTATTCCTATTAGCGCATCTTACACAGTACTTAGGTATGTTAATATGTCTTTTAGTGTAGGCTATAACGAATATTGGTATCTAACACAAAAAAGAGTAGAATATAATAATACAGAAAGCAAGCTAGACACCCAGTTTAACTACGGATTTTATAGTGCAAGAGACTTTAATTCTGCCGTTAACTTTTCTACCCGTATCTATGGTATGAAGCTCTTCAAAATCGGGAAATTAAGAGGAATAAGACATGTGGTAACACCAACTGTAGGTCTTTCTTATCATCCTGACTTTAGTAGTAATCCTTTTAACTATTACTATAGAACCTATGTTGACACCTCAAATAATCCGGTACTTAAATCTTATTACGAAGGAGCAGTAATTGGTACCCCCGGTGCAGGAAAGTCAGGTAGCTTAAATATGGGTATTGGTAATAACCTTCAAATAAAAGTTCGCTCAACAAAAGACACAACTACCGGTTATAAGAACATAACTCTAATAGATGGGTTTGGAATAAATACTTCTTATAATATGGCGGTAGACTCATTCAATTGGAGCAATATAGGCCTTAACTTCAGAACGAATATTATGGACAAAATCAATGTAAGCGGTTCTGCTACTTATAGTCCATATCAAAGAGATTATACAACTGGAAGACTATTACCTAAAACATTGATAGATAATGGTAGTGGATTAGCCAGATTCACAAATGCGAACTTATCGTTAGGCTCAAACTTTAGATCTAAAACCAAAGCTAATGGGGCTACAAGAAGTGAGGAGTATTATCGCATAATGCGAAATGCAGGTTATAATGAATATGTTGACTTTAATGTGCCTTGGAGTTTTAATATTAACTACAGCTTGCAGGCTAATAATAATTACTCAGCATTTAGCAGAAAAGATACGTTAGTGCTAAGCCACAATGCAACTTTGCAAGGCGAAGTAAACCTAACTGAAAGATGGAAACTTACCTTAAATACCGGCTATAACTTCTCCACCAAACAGCTTACTTTAACCAGTATTGATTTATATAGAGATTTACATTGCTGGACAATGCACCTTCAAGCCTACCCTTTTGGGCCTAGGAAAAGCTACAATTTCACTTTAAATGTTAAAGCCTCTGTTTTACAAGATTTAAAAATTACCAGAAGGCGAGATTTTAGAGACACTCCATTTTAATACATAGCATAAATAATATTATTTACAGTAAATAACTTGTTCTATACCCTACTAGCTATATTTTTAAAGCTATTGGATTACTTTTGCCCACGATGTTACCTAAAGAATTACTGCTAAAAGCTTACAGGCTGATGATGACAGCCAAGGCCATGGCCGATATATATGATGCCAATAGGCAAATATGTAAATATGTACATAGCACCTCTAGAGGTCACGAGGCTATACAACTTGCCACCGGATTCCTACTTAAGGAGTGTGACTATGTTAGTCCATATTACCGAGACGAAAGCATTATGTTGGGTATGGGCTATCGTCCGTATGAGCTAATGTTGCAGTTATTGGCTAAGGCTGGTGATCCGTTTACTGGTGGCAGGGCCTATTATAATCACCCCAATATTAAAAGAGAAGGTTTCCCTAAAATAATTCACCAAAGTAGTGCAACTGGTATGCAAGTAATACCAACTACTGGTGTAGCACAGGGGATACAATATAGAGAAAAACAAAAGTTATCTAATTACGATACACCTCCGGTAACCATTTGCTCTCTAGGAGATGGTAGTGTTACTGAAGGAGAAGTAAGCGAGGCATTTCAGTTCGCAGTACTAAAACAATTACCCATTATTTATTTAGTACAAGATAACGATTGGGGTATTTCTGTAAGTAGCGATGAAGCTCGCACCATGGATGCATATGAATACGCAGGAGGCTTCAAAGGGCTAGAAAGAATACGTGTGAATGGCAGCGATTTTGTAGATGCATATACTACTATGGAGCATGCTATAGACTGGGTAAGAAAAAACAGAAAACCTATGTTGGTGCATGCAAAAGTTCCTTTACTAGGTCATCATACTAGTGGTGTAAGAAAAGAATGGTATCGCACAACTGAAGATTTAGAGAAACACAGTATAGACGACCCAGCACCAAAGCTAAAAAAACTGCTTTTACAGCAAAAAGGAATTAAAGAAGCTGACCTAAAAAAGATTGAGGAAGAGCAAATTGCTTATGTAAAAGAAGAATTTGACTTAGCAGTGGCGGCTCCAGAACCTGACCCATCTACCGTTAGTCATCATGTATATGTAGATACACCGATTACAGAGGAAAAAGGATGCAGAACACCGGAAGGTAAAGACAAAGTAGTAATGGTAGATGCTGCACTGCATGCTGTAGAAGAACTGTTACAAGACCATCCGG
>CAYWUY010000029.1:11124-35973 GCA_964461535.1 uncultured Flavipsychrobacter sp. | reverse complement strand
CCTGCGACCCCCTGGTCCCAAACCAGGTGCGCTACCGGCCTGCGCTACTCCCCGAACTTGCAGTTATCCACTGCGTTTGTTAACTAAATTTTCAGCGGTGAGGGCGGGATTCGAACCCGCGGTGCGATTTGACATCGCACGCCAGTTTAGCAAACTAGTGGATTCGGCCTCTCTCCCACCTCACCTGGAAATCTAGAACCGGTGTCTTTCCCCCGTTAAGGGAGTGCAAAGATAACAACGATATTCTGAGAAAACAAAACAATTTTTCAAAAAATCCTGCATATTCTTTATTCTAATGCATTTGCTGTTTTATTGCGCTGCATATAACCGTTAGAGTAGTATTTGTGCAGGTTTAGTAAAAACAATAAAGAGAGACAAACAGATTGAATGTTTGTCTCCCTTTGTATTCTAGTTGCTATTGCAGTTGTTAGGCTACTTTGGTAATTTTTAATGTATTGGCTGGTGTTTTAGCTTTAAGTGGTGTGCTTCCGGTATTCACTAGCACGTCTCCACTTTTTATAAGTTGCTTATTTTTTAAGAAGTTTATTTGTTCTTGTATGGTTTCATCAAAGCTATTGTCGCTGCTCATGTAAAATGCATTAACGCCCCAGCTTAAGCTAAGTTGATGCACTAAATCGGTATTACGGGTAAAGATGTATATAGGTGCATGCGGACGGTAGCTAGAGAGCATAAACCCTGTGTAGCCCGATTGAGTAATTCCTACCAATGCACTGGCATTGATAGCTGTTGATATTTCGCAGGCGTTATAGCACAGTGCATCGCTTAAGAAAGATGGCGAATGTGGCTGAGGGGTAAGATTTCTATTATATACAACCTCTTCTTTTTCTGCCTCAGCTATTATACTGGCCATAGTTTTTATTACTAGTTCCGGGTATTGTCCGGTAGCAGTTTCAGCACTTAGCATTACAGCGTCGGCGCCCTCTAGTACAGCGTTAGATACGTCAGTTATTTCGCTTCTGTTGGGTCTGGTACGGTCTATCATGCTCTCCATCATTTGTGTAGCTATGATAACAGGCTTAGCGCGATGTATACACATACGCACTATTTTTTTCTGTATCATAGGTATTTGCTCTACAGGTAGCTCTACGCCCAGGTCGCCTCTGGCAACCATTACAGCGTCAGAGGTTATAATGATATCTCGAAGCTGTTTTAAGGCTTCAGGTTTTTCTATTTTAGCTATAACTTTTATTTTCCTATTAGCAGCAGCTATACGGTGTTTAAGATCCGCTACATCGGCAGTATTTCTTACGAAAGACAGTGCTACCCAATCTACCGGTTGAGTGAGTAAAAACTCCAAATCTGCTAAATCTTTTTCAGTCAGTGCGGGTAATGATATATTGGTGTCGGGCAAGTTTACACCTTTTCTAGGTAGTAATATGCCTTCAGTAAGTATACGCACTCTTACATCACTTTCTTGAGTTATACCTATTACTTCTACTTCTATTTTACCATCGTCAAGTAGAATTTTTTCGCCAATTTTTACATCACCGGCCAGGTTAGGGTAAGATATGTATACACGCTCTTTATTGCCTACTAATTTTACATTGGTAAATAACATTTCGTCATTTACGTGTAGTGCTATACTACCGCCTTCTATATCGCCTACGCGTAATTTTGGGCCTTGCAAATCTGCAAGAATGGCAAGTTGTAAACCATGGTTATCTCTAATGTTGCAAATAAGGTCAATTACTTTTTTATGGTCTTCATGAGTTCCGTGAGAAAAATTCAATCTAAATACGTTAACACCAGCCTGAGCTAATGCTATTAGTTTTTCGAAAGTATTACACGCCGGCCCTACTGTGGCTACTATTTTTGTTTTTTTAGGTTGTGTCATTTGGTATCTTTTGTTGTTGCTGACAATACTCAGATTTATATATCTGTTTTTGCCAGTATTAGACTACTAAGTTATGTTAGCTATTTTATAAGTATGTAAATTCAATGCTAATAATTATACAAAAATTGCCTATTCATCAAGTTTGCTTAGTAGTTGTGTAACTTTCTCATCGTTAGCATTTTTTTCTATTACTATGGGTGCATATGCGCGCAGTTCGCAGTCCATTATAGCACATCTTTCGCAAGTAGTGTTTACTGTAATCACAGGTATATTCGGGTCATTAACAAAAGGCATATTAGCCTGTAATGTGCTATCTAGTGCTATTCCTATAGTAACGCTTACTGCATCTCCACTACTGCCGTTTTGAGGCTTTGCCATACTTATACATAAATATCTGTTGTGTGTTTGCCAGTAGTGCGATACTTGAATTTCTATAATAGGTTTTTTGTAAGACATTTTTTTTGCCAATGTGCCGGCTATATTCATAGTTTTTGCAGCTATCCATCTTCTGCAATAGTGCTCATTTGTAGCATTAGCATGCGGATTATGCAGTTGAGTAAGGTGTAGCTCTTTGGTCATTTCAATGCTGCTATCTGCTGCATTTTGTGTCATACGTAGAAAAAACAATTGATCAGCTCCAAAATGTTTTGGTAGTATGTTGGTTAGCCTTTGCATAAACATTTCTTGAGTAGCATTGTATTTTAGCATTTCCGCAATCCAGTTTTTGCTATTCCAAGCCGGTACTTTTACTAAAGAATACAAACCTTCTATTAATGCTCCCTCCGGAATTAATAATGCAGCTGCAAAATATGATGCCTTAAAGTTGTTAAGAACCATTTCGAAGCTTGTAGGGTTGCGCATTGCCATAACATAAGGTCGATCTGTTAATTGGAGGTGTATATAGCCTAATTCTCTTGCGAATATAAAAGCCTCTTGTTGCTGACTTAATTTATTGAGATATAGTGTTCTGTTTTTGGTAGAATAGTAGGCTCTTATATTATTTAAGTGTTGTTGGTTACTTATTTTTCTACGGTCTACTTTTATACCTTGGCTAGTTATTAACTTTTCTAAGCGTTCTGCTGTTATTGTGGCATCTTCGTCTAGTGCATGCTGTTGTCTAAATGTTGTAGCTGCATGTTCTAATTCTTCAAAGTAGTTGTTATGTAGATCTTGGTATGATCGCAGTGCTGAAGTGTAAAAATTTTCTTTACTCATCTCATAACTTCGAAATATCTTGATTAGCGTGCTTATAAAAGCTGTTACCTTATCAGGAGCATTGAAAAATAAGCCTAACAAAGAATTGATAGATAGTCCAAAATGTTCCCACGGAATAGCGTTAATAAAGTCGGAGTTTATTAAGTCTATTACGGGTTGAAGTTTTTTATCTCCCGTTAACGATACTAAAAAATCATATTCAACCCCTAATGCTTTTGCTAAGCTTAGTATTTTGTTTGCTTTAGGGTATTTTTTCCCATTTTCTATATCGTGCAGGTACGAGATAGCTAGTCCTGTAGCATCAGAAAGCTGTTGGTAAGACAAATTTTTATTTAAACGTAAGCTTCTAACTTTTAGCCCTAGTACCAATCTTATAGTATCATTCTCTGTTAGCATGACCTAAAGTTAGAAAATGGCACCAATGAAACGAAAAAAATATTTTTAGCGAAATTTTCTCTTTTGAAGAAAAATACTATTTTTGAGAAAAAATAAAAAATGACAGCGGCAACAAAAACTAATAATAAGGTTCATGATTCTTGGCAATTAGTAAATGCAGAAATACCCGAGGGGGCAGCTCATATTTTATCAGATGATGCATTGCAATTTATTGTTGAGCTTCATAGGAAGTTTAATAAAGAGAGACTAGTAAGACTGGAGGCTCGTAAGGAAGTACAGCAAAAGATTGATATAACAGGAAAGCTTGATTTTTTTGATGAAACTAAAAGTATTCGTGAGGGTAATTGGAGAGTAGCTACAATTCCAAAAGATTTAGAAGATAGAAGAGTGGAAATTACTGGTCCGGTAGATCGGAAAATGGTTATCAATGCCCTTAATTCTGGTGCACATGTATTTATGGCCGATTTTGAAGATAGTAATACTCCTTCGTGGAAAAATCAAATTATTGGTCAGCTCAATTTATATGATGCAGTAAGAAGGACTATAACCTATACAGATTTTAATTCAGGAAAATCATATCAACTAAATGATAAGGTAGCAACAATTATGGTTAGGCCTAGAGGCTGGCACATGTTAGATAAACATTTGTTAGTAGATGGAGAGCAGGTAAGTGGTTCATTATTAGATTTTGGTTTGTATATTTTTCACAATGCAGTTTATCTTCTTTCAAATAAATCAGGGCCATATTTCTATTTGCCAAAAATTGAGCACTACCTAGAAGCTAGACTATGGAATAGTGTTTTTGAGTTTGCAGAAAAATATTTGCAGCTACCTAAAGGTTGTATTAAGGCTACTGTACTAATAGAAACAATTCCTGCCGTATTTCAGCTTCACGAAATTCTCTGGGAGCTAAAAGAACATTCTGCCGGGCTAAACTGTGGTCGTTGGGATTATATATTCTCTTTTATCAAAAAGTTTAAAAAAGTACCCGGATACATTTTTCCGGATAGAATGCAGGTTACTATGACTGTTCCGTTTATGAAAGCTTATACTAAACTAGTAGTGCAAACTTGTCATAGGAGGGGTATACATGCAATGGGTGGAATGGCTGCGCAAATACCAATTAAAAATGATGAACTAGCTAATACTGCGGCACTAGAAAAAGTAAGGTTAGATAAATTAAGGGAAGTACTTAACGGGCATGATGGTACATGGGTAGCTCATCCTGGTTTAGTGTCTGTTGCTATGGAGGTGTTTGATAAACATATGACTTCTGCCAACCAAATAGATATTTTAAGGGACGATTTTGTTGTTTCTGCCCAAGAACTATTATTAGTTCCTGATGGACAAATTACTGAAGAAGGATTGAGACATAATATCAATGTAGCTATTCTATATATAGAAAGTTGGTTAAGAGGAAGTGGAGCTGCCGCAATATATAATATGATGGAAGATGCTGCAACTGCTGAAATATCTCGCACCCAAGTTTGGCAGTGGTTAAAATATAGTGTTACACTTTCAAGTGGACAGGTTGTCTCTCCAAGTTTGGTAGATACATTCATTAATGAAGAATTAGAAAAAATTAAGCAGATGGTAGGTATCCATGCATATGCTACAGGTAGATTTTGCGAAGCAGTTACATTGTTTAAAGGACTGGTCTTTTCAGATGAGTGTGAAGAGTTTTTAACAACTAATAGTTATAGCCTAATAGATTAAATAGGCACTACTTATTTCATTTTTCAACCTTAAAATTTATAAATTATGTCAGTAGAAGCAATTCAATTAGCAAAGGAGTGGGCAAACAATCCTCGTTGGACTGGTATAGAGCGTCCTTACAGTGCAGAGCAGGTATTACGCTTGAGAGGTAAGGTAAAAGTAGAGTATAGTATAGCTCGTTTAGGTGCTGAAAAACTATGGAAATTATTACAATCTCAATCCTCTGTGGCAGCTTTAGGTGCTTTAACTGGTAATCAGGCGGTGCAAGAAATAGCGGCTGGGTTGCAAGCTATTTATTTAAGTGGTTGGCAAGTAGCTGCCGATGCCAATATTGCAGGTCATATGTACCCCGATCAAAGCCTGTATCCTGCTAATTCTGTTCCGGAAGTAGTGAAACGTATTAACAATGCATTGTTGAGATGCGAGCAAATAGATTCTGTAAACGGTGATAATGCAAAGGAATGGATGGCCCCGATAGTTGCTGATGCAGAAGCTGGATTCGGAGGCAATTTAAATGCATTTGAATTGATGAAAGCCATGATAGAAGCCGGAGCCGCTGGAGTGCATTTCGAAGACCAATTGTCATCTGCCAAAAAATGTGGTCATCTTGGAGGTAAAGTATTAGTTCCAACACAAGAGGCTGTAAATAAGTTAATAGCAGCCCGTTTAGCTGCCGATGTTTTAGATGTGCCTACTCTAGTTATTGCTCGTACTGATGCTGAAGCCGCTAATTTATTGACTTCTGATGTTGATTCACGTGATATTCCATTCTTAACAGGTGGTAGAACTTCAGAAGGCTTTTATGAAGTTAATAATGGGGTAGAGCAATGCATAGCTCGAGGCTTAGCTTATGCTCCTTATGCCGATTTGTTATGGATGGAAACATCACATCCTGATTTGGTAGTTGCTCGTCAATTTGCTGAAGCAATTCATGCGCAATATCCGGGCAAAATGTTGGCTTACAACTGTTCACCTTCTTTCAATTGGGCTAAACATTTGTCAGTAGCCGAAATGGAAAAGTTTAGAGAGGAGTTAGCCGCATTAGGTTATAAATTTCAATTTATTACCCTTGCTGGATTTCATGCTCTAAATACGTCTATGTTCGAGCTAGCTTCTTCTTACAGAGAGCGAGGAATGGCAGGGTTCTCTGAGCTACAACAAAGAGAGTTTTTACTACAAGAGAAAGGTTTCCGTGCGGTTAAACATCAAAGTTTTGTTGGTACTGGTTATTTCGATTTTGTACAAACAACCGTTCAGGGTGGTGCATCATCAACAGTAGCTATGAAAGATAGTACTGAAACAGCTCAGTTTGCCTAATTTTTTCTTGTATAGTTCCATCTGTGTGTTTAGTTTAATTGGCCCCGGTTTTCGGGGCCATGCTGTTTTATATATTGTTAGCAACAATGGCATCATATTTGATTTGTTGTATGTAAATAAATATTTTAAGGTAATTTAGCACTACAATAATTATAATGAGAAACTTAAGAATAACACTATCGGTATTTTTAGTAGTAATGGTTACGTTTTTCTCTAGTAGCCTAAAAGCACAAGAGCATAGAGATGGCTTAGATTGGTATATTGATATCAATCAGGCGTATGAGGTTTCTAATAAAACGGGTAAACCTATTTTTGCATTTTTTACTGGTAGCGATTGGTGTGGCTGGTGCCATAGGCTTCAAGCAGCTGTATTTAGTAAGCAAGGGTTTAAAGATTGGGCAAAGAAGAGTGTTATTTTATTAGAATTAGATTTTCCTCATGGCAAAGTTCTGCCAGATCCTATCAGGCAGCAAAACCAAAGTTTGCAGCAGTTTTTTGGAGTGCAAGGTTATCCTACTTGTTGGATATTTAACATGACTAAAGAAAAAGAAGCCGGAAAATACAACATTGCTCCACTAGGCTCCCTAGGGTATCCAAGCTCGGCTCCTCAAGGAAAAGAAACAGAGACTTTTCTAAATACCGCAAATGGTATTTTAGCCAAAAATAAAAAATAGTAATTTGTTACAAATAGTATTGACTAGCCTCCACTTAATGGAGGCTTTTTTGTTTATGGGTTATGTCTAGTTCTGAAATAGCGATACTTTTTTGTGTATCACTATTTCAGGGCTAGGCTAGATTATTACAATAAAAAAAGCGAGCAGTGTTTTAGGCTGCTCGCTTTTGTGTATTTTTTGTTTAGGTTACTTTAGTCCTATTCCAAGTTCATTTAATTGTATAGTGTCTATAGCTGATGGGGCATCTAGCATTACATCTCTGCCGGAGTTATTTTTAGGGAATGCTATAAAATCTCTAATGCTTTCTTGGCCTCCTAATAATGCACATAGCCTATCAAAGCCAAACGCAATACCTCCATGTGGTGGCGCGCCATATTCAAATGCGCCTAGTAAGAAACCAAATTTTTCATCAGCTTCTTCTTTGCTCATGCCTAGGGCTGCAAACATTTTTGCTTGCAAGTCGCGTTGATAAATTCTAATTGAACCGCCGCCTATTTCTGTTCCATTTAGTACTATATCATAAGCGTTGGCTTTAATGTCATTATACTTGCTTAGGTCATTCATCCACTCTATATGGTCAGGCTTAGGCGATGTGAATGGGTGGTGGCGTGCTACCCACCTGTTGCCCTCTTCATCATATTCAAATAGTGGGAAGTCTATAACCCATAGTGGTTTATATTCATCCGCATTTCTATAGCCTAAGCGGTTACCCATTTCTAAGCGTAGTTCACTCATTGCTTTTCTGGTAAGTGTCTCTTTGCCGGCTAGTATAAGAATTATGTCGCCTGATTTAGCATTGCAGAAGTTTGCTATTTCTTTTAGCTTCTCTTCAGGGAAAAATTTATCTGCGCTGCTTTTGAATGTTCCATCGGCATTACATTTTATAAATACCATACCATTCATGCCTATCTGCGGACGTTTAACCCATTCAGTTATTTCATCTGTCTGCTTACGAGTATATTCACTGCCGCCAGGTACAGCTATAGCTAGTATAGTTGCTGCATCTGCAAAAACTTTAAATTCCGGATTACCTATCGCCTCACAGTGTAAAGTGTGCTCAACTTTAAGGTTATTCAGCTTCATGTCAAAGCGAATATCGGGCTTGTCATTGCCGTAGTTCCACATAGCATCATCCCAAGTCATGCGTGGGAATGCTTCAGTTATTTTTACGCCTTTTACATCTTCAAATACGTGTTTAAATAAGCCTTCAAATGTATTTAAGATGTCTTCTTGTTCTACAAATGCCATTTCACAGTCTACCTGTGTAAATTCCGGCTGGCGATCAGCACGAAGATCTTCATCTCTAAAACATTTTACTATTTGGTAATATCTATCATATCCACTTACCATTAGTAGCTGCTTAAAGGTTTGTGGACTTTGAGGTAGTGCGTAAAACTGCCCATTATTCATTCTTGATGGCACCACAAAATCTCTGGCACCCTCAGGAGTAGATTTTATTAGGAAAGGAGTTTCAATATCCCAAAAACCTAGTGTGTCTAAGTAGTTGCGTACCGAGCGATTTACTTTATATCTAAGTTCAAGATTTCGTTTTAATGTAGGTCGGCGCAAGTCTAGGTAGCGGTACTTCATTCTTAGTTCGTCTCCGCCATCTGTATTTTCTTCAATAGTAAAGGGTGGGGTAGCAGCACTATTAAGAATGCGGAAACTACTCACTTCTACTTCTATATCTCCGGTTGGTATTTTATTATTTTTATTACTGCGTTCTAACACCTTTCCTGTTACTTGCAATACAAACTCTCTACCTATTGGCTGTTCATCAAGTTGGGTGTTAAGTTGCTCATTAAACAGAAGTTGAGTAATACCGTATCTATCTCGCAAGTCGGTAAAAGTTATACTTCCAAATTTGCGCACGGTTTGTACCCATCCGGCAAGGGTTACTTCTTCGCCTACGTGTTGCACACGCAACTCTCCGCAGTTTTTAGTACGAAACATATAATATATATTATTGTAATTAAGGGATTGCGAAGATAGAATATTAATTGCGCTTTATAGGTAACTATGTGTTACAAAACACTTAACTAGGCCTTGAATATTACCTATTGCATATTTTAAATACTTTTGCTGTTTGCGCTTCGCACTCATCTTATGCAGTTAAAAAATATTAATATATACAAGCTTTCTGTGGTAAGAAATGTTATGCGTTGGGCAGACTCTATAGAATTGCCAAGACTTAACGGAGTTACATTATATGACGTTAGCAAGTTTTTCTTCATAGAAGTGCGCAAAGTAAGGCTTAGCGAGCGTGCAGCAGCAGTAACATATAATTTTATAATGGCGCTCCCGCCTACCATGTTGTTCCTGTTTTCTCTAGTCCCTTATTTGCCATTAAAGGGGGTAGAGCGCACTATTATGAATACCATTAAAATGTTAAGTCCCAACCCTAAAATATCAAGTGGTATAAGCACAGTTATTAGAGATATACTGCACAAGCCACATAAAGATATTTTGTCTTTTGGTGTACTTATGGTGCTGTTTTTCTCTAGTAACGGCATGATGGGCTTAATGAAGAGCTTTGATAAAAGTCTTACATTTTATAAAAAACGGACTGGTTTGCAGCGCAGATGGACGGCAATAAAGCTAACACTTATGCTTATTCTAGTTAGTATATTCACACTGGCAGTACTAGTGCTTCAAAATAAAACTCTGAATAAGCTAATCTTAAAAGTGATACCCAATTTGTTGGTTATTAAGGTAGTAAGTATTGTTATACTGATTAGTGTCATCTTTCTTACCTTTTGTTTTATCTATACTTATGGTCCATCGCTTACACATAGGTTCAGGTTTGTATCTGCAGGTGCTATATTTGCTACACTATCTTCTATGCTAGCTACATCGGTGTTCTTCTTTTTAGTAAATAACTTTTTGAACTACAATAAAGTTTATGGCTCTATAGGAACATTAATAGCTTTCATGGTGTTGGTATGGCTCAATACAGTAATCATACTGTTGGGCTTCGAGCTAAATGTGAGCATTTTACTTGGAAAATTATCGCAAGAAAAATCATATGCGAAAGATCATTAAGCTACTCTTGTCAGCTAGCGTTTTGTTGTCAGCTTGTGGTACTAAAACATCAAAAGTACCCGAACATGTTACTTTTACTGAGCATGTAGCACCTATTTTATATAAGGCATGTACTGAATGTCACAGACCTGGCGGAGGTGCACATATTAATTTAATAACTTACGAAGATGCCAAGCGCCTAGCCGGAACTATGGCATATGCTACAAAGGCTAGAATAATGCCGCCTTGGCCTGCCGATCCTCACTATACAGAGTTTAAAGGACAAAGAGTACTTACAGATGACGAAATAACTATATTTCAGCAATGGGTAAAAGATAGCTGTGCACATGGGCCTAAAGAAAAAATGCCTGCTTTGCCAGATTTTAATGTGGTTTCGTTGAATGGCAAGCCTGATATTCGGATACCTGTAATGCCTTATTATTTACCACCGAATACTGCGGATAGATTTTTATTGGTAAAAGTTCCCTTCGAATTACCCCAGGATACCTATGCGTCTCTTATAGAATTTGCTCCGGGCGATAAAAGAGTTGTGCATCATGTTAACGGTGATATGGTCAAGTACGAATTTGATAAGAAGAAAACTGTTATGGGGGGCTTGTTAAGTGTTAATATGGAGGAGGATACTGCCTCATTGGTGAAAGCGTACGAAAAACTAGGGCTTCCTAATGACGATGGTTCCTATCCTATATTGCAAAAGTCCGTGGTAAACTATTTGCCGGGTGCTGAAGGTCAAAAGTATCCAGAGGGTATAGGTGGTTACTTATTGCCACGTAAAGGTGCCTTTTTATTAAACGATTTGCACTATGGTTTTACTAAAAAAGACGGAGTATGGGATAGTTCGTATATTAATATATACACTACCAAGGTGCCTCCACGCCGACCTGTTCAGGAATTTCAGATTGGTACAATTAGCCAGCATCCGGTTCAGCCTAATTTAATAATACCACCAGATTCAGTTAAACATGTTTTTGCAGATATCGTTATTCAGTCAGATATCTCAATATTAACCATAAATCCGCATATGCACCTGTTGGGTAAAACATTTAAGGCATATGCACTTACTCCCAATGGCGATACTATAAGATTAATAAACATTCCTCGTTGGGATTTCAATTGGCAATATTTTTATACGTTCAAAAAGATGCTAAAAATACCTGCCGGTAGTAGAATTGTAGCTGAGGGTGTATATGATAATACTCGAAATAACTTAAACAACCCGTTCAGCCCACCTCAGTTAGTTACCGATCAAACGGGTAGTATGAAAGCTACTGACGAGATGTTTCAGTTCATTGTTACCTATCTACCATATGAGGTTGGGGATGAAAATATTGCGCTTTAGTTTAATGTGCTAGCCATTATTTGACTATTTTGGTAGGATTTAACATAAAATATAGGTGGAAGTGTACAATTTTTAAGATAATTGACTACATTTGCAGTCCGAAAATTTATTGTTAAACCCCCAAATAATTTCTATTATTATGTCGGTAAAAATTCGTCTACAAAGACATGGCTCTAAAAAGCGCCCATTTTACTTCATCGTAGTTGCTAATTCAACAGCTCCGCGTGATGGTAAATTTATTGAGAAGTTGGGTACATACAACCCACTTACTGTACCTGCAACTATCCGTGTAAATCGTGAGCGTTCTCTACACTGGTTGCAAAAAGGTGCTGAGCCAACGAATACTTGCCGCCGTATTTTA
Organism: uncultured Flavipsychrobacter sp.; assembly: GCA_964461535.1. GTDB lineage: Bacteria > Bacteroidota > Bacteroidia > Chitinophagales > Chitinophagaceae > Flavipsychrobacter. The sequence goes on along the minus strand of CAYWUY010000029.1, from coordinate 24,058 downwards.
TCGTTCAAAGGAGTATTGTACATGAAGCACCTTATGCGTGGTGTTTCTCTAGGCTTATTCAACGAAGCTACTGCAATGGAGAAATTTGAACAATGGAACGGCTCGCATGAAGAATTGGTTGCTCGTCGTGAGGAAGCTCACCGCAAGCACAAAGCAGACAAACGTAACGAAACAATGCGTGAGTCTGTACGTAAAGTTGAAGAGAAAAATGCACAAAAATTAGCTGCTGCAGCTGCTGCTGAAACAGCTGAAGGTGCTGACGCTGATGCTGCTGGCGAAAACGCTGAAGGTTAATCAGTTATAAAAAATGTTTCAAGGGCTCTCAACCATAAGTTGAGAGCCCTTATTGTTTGTGGGTATATGCTCATAAAAATATAATGACAGCTAAGTGTTTGTTGCTAATTGGTGCTAGGGTATATTTGTCGCCAAATACTCACAAATATGAAACGTAACGCAACAGCCGTATGGAATGGTAGTGGAAAAGAAGGTAATGGTCACCTTACTACCCAAAGCACTACACTAAATAAAACACAGTATTCTTTTAACAGCCGTTTTGCTGAAGGGGTTGGTACCAATCCTGAAGAATTGGTAGCCGCTGCTCATGCCGGTTGTTTTACTATGAAATTGTCATTTGTTCTAGGTGCTGCAGGATTTACTCCTGAAGAGTTAAACACTCGTTGCGATATTACTTTAGACAATGGTAAAATAACGTTGAGCGAGCTGCATTTAACAGCTAAGGTGCCAGGTATTACAGAAGAGCAGTTTCAAGCATGTGCAGCAGAAGCTAAAGCTAACTGTCCTATATCTTTGCTATATAATTGCGATATTTCTTTAGTAGCTACTTTAGCTTAATATAGATAATACTATTGTTATGCAAAAAGTGCCGTATGCAATTGTTTATGCATACGGCACTTTTTATCTTTAAGTTATACTTTTAAATAAAAAATACTATGTTGCGTAAATGCTAGAAAATCTATTCGCTGCGCTTGTTATTAGACTATTTTGTACTAAATTTATACAAGTTTAGGTTACAAACAATTTTATTATTACAATGCGTGACGGCAAAGAGCTAATATTAGCTACTAAGGAATTTGCGAAAGAGAACAGATTTAAGAGTTGGTTTTACACAATACAAGCATTCATTTTATTAGCATTAGGCCTATATGGCACAATAGCTGTCCCTAATATTTGGGGTAGGGTTTTGTGTAGTATTTTCTCTGCATTAATGCTAGCCCGCACTTTTATTATTTTTCACGATTTTCAGCATCATACTATCCTTAGAAATTCTAAGTTGGCCGATATTATGTTTTCATTATTTGGTGCTTACATGATTACTCCGCCAAGTATTTGGAAGCGTTCTCACGACCACCACCATGCCAATAATGCCAAACTATTTAGTGCCAGCATAGGCTCCTATCCAATAATGACTAAACAAAAATTTTTAGAAGCCTGCAAAGGAGAGCGTACTGCTTATTTAATAGTTCGTCACCCTTTAAGCATGTTTTTAGCATATTTTACCATGTTTATGTATGGTATGTGTGTGCAGTCTTTTTTGAGTAATATTCGCAAGCATTGGGATTCAGTGGTAGTGCTTGTTGTTCATGTAGCAGTAGCTGTTACTTTGTTTGTAAAATTTGGTTGGCTAGTGTGGTTTCTTACTTTCTTCTTGCCGTTTTTTATAGCGCATATGTTAGGAGCTTATTTGTTCTTTGCTCAGCATAATTTTCCCGGCGTTAAGTTTAGAAACAATAAAGATTGGAATTATGCATTTGCTGCCTTAGAATCATCAAGTTACATGCCTATGAATCCTGTTATGCAGTGGTTTACTGCCAATATAGGTTTTCATCACATCCACCATCTAAACGCTAAAATTCCTTTTTATCGCTTGCCGGAGGCCATGGCAGCTATACCAGAGCTACAGAATGCAACAACTACTAGACTCACAATAAAAGATATTGTGTCATGCTTAAAACTAAAAGTATGGGATCCTGAATCTAATACTATGATTGGTATGGCAGAGTTGAGACAATGCGCTCATATTCAGGCTAATGCAGTAAATTAATTTATACTTTCTTTTTCTATTCACATTAATTTGCATCTACCTTAGCTACATAGCCACATATTGCCATTACCTTTGTTGTCAGTATTATGGATAAGGCAAATTTTGAGAAAGGTAAATCTCTAATGTGGGCTATGGTGGTTAGTATGTTCTTTTGGGGACTAAGTTGGCCTTCTAATAAAGTTTTAGCCGGGTTCTGTTCAGCTTTCAATTTTAATGTATACAGATACATATTGGTCGTATCTGCTATGCTAGTTATGCTACCTCTGTTAAAGGTAAGTATAACAGTAAAAAAAGTGGGTATACCTTATGTTTTAGCCTCTGGCATACTGCTTGCCGTTTACGGATATTTTTTCTTTTGGGGACTTAAAAAAGGAGCCGCCGGAGCTGCAGGTATATTAGTTACTACCCTTAATCCTGTAATGGCATATTTATTAGGGATCGTAATGGATGCAAAAAAGCCAAGAATTAATGAAGTTATAGGACTTGTTCTGGGCGCTGTTGCAGGCTGTGTATTGCTTCAAATATGGAAAGGTGTAGATGTACTATTTAACAGTGGTAGTTTGTTTTTAGTGTTGGCGGCATTTGTTTGGTCGCTAATGAGTAAGTTTACCTCTAAGGCTGCTAAATATGGCACTTCACTTTCATTCAGTTTATGGCAGTACTTGGTTACCCTATTATGTGTGTTACCTTTGGCAGATTATAATGAGTTTGGTCAAATATTTCAAGTTACGGATATGCGCTTTTGGGGTAATCTATTTTTTGGTGCAGTTATAGTTACTTGCCTAGCCACTACTATGTTTTTCTTTGCTACTACAAAGCTAGGGGCTGAAAAAGCTAGTAGCTTTATTTTTTTAGTGCCACTAGCTGCCGGAATCTCATCATGGTTGTTATTGGGAGAGCATTTAAAATTGCATACTATAGCCGGTGGGGCAATAGGCATAGCAGCTGTTTATATGATTAATAAAAAGCCTAAAGTGCGTTAATCAATTATGCGTCAATAGTAGTGTGCTGCCTAAGCTTTAGATATATTAGCAACTGCTTTTTCAGGTAAGCTTACATCCCCTATTTGTTCAGAAAAATTAAATTTTTGTGAGGTTATTACCCATCTGTTATGCACTAGTTCTAGTTGGGTTTCGTAGTCACCAATAACCGTCCAGTTTTTATCACCTATTATATGGTTAGCATTACCGGTATATGTTGCGCTTGCCATGTTGCCACTACAATTTATTTCGTACTTAGCTAGTTGGTGGTGGGTACTATCAAAGCCTGGCAGAAATCCTGCCCATGATTGTATAATATCATCTGCATTTATAAGGCTGGCGGGCGCTTGAGTCATAGAGCTATAGTCAAGCCATACTTGGTCTGCAAATGCACTGCGTACTTTTTCCCAGTTTCTTTCGTCTGCACCGCTAAATAAATTTTGTATGGTTTGTATAATCTCCAATGATTGCATGGTGTATGTCTATTTGTAAGCTAAAATTATATTACTATATGGATGAAAAAGTGTGAGCTAGGTTAAATCTTAATCAAAAAAAATAATCTTGGCTATAAACCAAGATTATTTATAAAATGATATGCTATATCAACTACTTTTCAAGAAGTGTTTTTAAATTATTCAGGCCTGTCTGTATATCATCCCCTACCATTTTTTCCATATTCATAAATACAGACATGAAGTTGAAGGGGTAAGGCATTGCAGTATTAAAGCTCCAGCTTACTTTGGTTTGTCTGTTACTTATTTCGGTAGTTGTAAAACTGGCTTGTGCATTACTTTCAAATGGTCTTATAAAGTGTATTGTGGTTTCAAGTCTTTCCCCCTCTACTATTTTGCTTATTTTCTGTTCACCTTGTCCCACATTCTTTTCTTTACTATCCCATGCCGATATAAAACCTACAGTAGCATCTTCTCCGCTAAATGTCATTTTGCAGTTAGGGTCCATCATAGCCCATTTACTATAGTTTATTTGGTTTTTTAGGTGTTTTATATAGTCAAATACTTCGGCTTTTGGCTTGTTAATTGTTACCTCTCTAGTTACATTGTACTCTTTTTTAATAAAAAGTGCGGCAATTAATATCACTACAATGAGGGCAGCAAAAATTAGCCCTATGATTTTTAGAAGTTTCATATGCGTTTATTTTTAGCAAATATATGCTTTGTTTAAAATATTTATATTCTATCCTTTATTTTGTGGATATAAATATTGTATCATCCATCTTATGCCAAATTGGTCGCAAAATGCAGCAAAGTAACTACCCCAAAAAGCTGGAGCCGGTGCTTGCATTACTTCTCCATGAGCAGATAAATGATTGAAGAAATTATCTACTTCTTGCTCGTTATCGCAGTTCACCATTATACATACCTGGTTCCCTGTAATAGCTTTGTCCGGCATACTCATGTCCGACGCAAAAAGCATTACTGAAGGCGTTACTATGCTAGAGTGCATTATAAAATGTTCTGGCAAGTGCATACATTCCTTGCTCATTCCGGCTTCCGCTATCGTTTGAAATAGTAATTGTCCTTTAAATACTTCATTGTAATACTCCATTGCTTTTTTGCAATTGCCGTTGAAATTGATGTAATGATGTAGTGTCATGTTTGCTTTGTTTTGTTAAAGGCAAATGTATATAGACAAAATATCCACAAAAGAGGGTGTTTGCGACAAAATCAATGCGTTTACCGACCCTAAATACATATCTTTATTTAATGAAGCATGTCTCTATTCTTGTACCACGTGGTGTAGTATTAGCTAGTATTGCCGATCCCAGGTATATGTTTTCTGCTGTAAACGAGTTTTTAATACAGCAAGGCAATGAGCCTCTATTTCAGGTGCAGCTTGTAGGCATCGATAAAGAAGTGGTACTAGATGGTGTTTTTACCATCAAGACCGATTTTTTATTGAAAGAAGTGAAACGTACAGATTTAATAATTGTGCCTGCTTTAGGTAGAGATTTGGATGCGGCAATATCCTCCAATGAAGCTTTTGCTCCATGGATTAAAGCAATGTATGATGGTGGTGCTGAAGTAGCTAGCCTATGTATAGGTGCGTTTTTATTAGCACACACAGGATTGCTAAATGGTAGAAAATGTTCAACACATTGGTTGTTTGCACAGGAGTTAAAAAGAAGGTATCCTGAAGTGCTGCTTACTGATGGTCGAGTGGTAACTGAAGAAAAAGGTGTTTATACTAGCGGGGGCGCCACTAGCTATTGGAACCTACTTTTACATATAGTGGAAAAATATACAAGTAGGGCTTTAGCTATCATGGCGTCTAAGTTCTTTGAACTTAGTATAGAGCGAGATAGTCAGTTGGTATTTGCAATTTTTAATGGGCAAAAGACGCATGGAGATGAATTAGTAAGGAAAGCGCAGGATTTTATAGAAGCTAATATTGCTGAACGCATAACTATCGATTACCTAGCCGATATGCTGGCTATTGGTAGGCGTAGTTTGGAAAGGCGATTTAAAAAGGCGACAAATAATACATTGTCGGAATACATACAGCGTGTTAAAGTAGAGGCGGCTAAAAAAGGACTTGAGACAGGGCACAAACATGTAGCGGAAGTGATGTATGAAGTAGGCTATAATGATAATAAAGCCTTTAGAGATACATTTAAAAAAATAACAGGCATGTCTCCGGTAGATTATAAAAGTAGATATACTCGATTGGGCATAGCATAATTTTAGGGAGGGTATTAGTTAGGGTTATGTCTTTATATATCGCATCGCTTAATTCAGGAAGCAACGGAAATGCCTACTACATAGGTAATAACAAAGAGGCTATACTAGTTGATGCTGGACTTAGTGCTAAAGAAACTGAAAAGCGAATGAAGTCTTTAGGGTTAAGAATGGATGCTATTAAGGCCATTTTTATTTCGCACGAACATGGCGACCATATTAAAGGGGTAGAAGGTCTTTTGGCTAAATATAACTATCCCCTTTATATAACTCCAAAAACATTGCAAAAAAGTAGGTTGCGTATTGCCGATGGTTCCTGGATGTCTTTTCAGGCACATATTCCTACAGTAATTGGTGACTTGAATATAGTTGCATTTCCTAAAAACCATGACGCAATCGATCCTAATAGCTTTATTGTGTACAATAATAGCCTAACCGTGGGTGTTTTTACAGATATTGGTAGCCCATGCGAATATGTGAAAAATTACCTGGCCAAGTGTAATGCTGTATTTATGGAAGCAAACTATGATACAGAAATGTTAGATAAAGGTAGGTATACAGCTCACTTAAAGCAGCGTATTAAAGGTGGAGAGGGGCATCTCTCTAATCATCAAGCGGCTGAACTTATACGGTTATATAAGTCAGAAAAACTATCGCATGTGCTATTGTCACATTTGTCTCAAGATAATAATCACCCTGATGTAGCCCTGTTGGCATTTAAAGAACTGTCACAACAGTTGCATGTTTCGGTGGCATCAAGAATGCAGGCAACAGGTATTTATGAGTTAACTCCCTATAAAAATAGCGCTAAGTCCCGGGTGATAAGACACAAAACCTCTGTACAGATATCTCTATTTTGATTGTAACAATATCTCCATTAGAATGGTAGGAAATCGTATTTTTACGAACGCATTACTATTTTCATGAGTGATTTAAATGACTTTTTAGAGTCGGGTATACTAGAGTCCTATGTTTTGGGCATAGCTACCAATGCTGAAGCCGCCATGGTGGAGCATTGGATGCAAGTATATCCTATTGTTGCTGATGAGGTTATGCAAATGCAGTCTGCTATGTTTAATATGGCTTCTGAGAACGCAGTAGCTCCTGATCTTACTCAAGAACCTTTTGTAAAAGCTACCATCAATTATTTAGAGCGCTTATCTAATGGCGAGATGCCATCATTTCCGCCGGAGATTACTGAACATAGTACACTTCAAGATTTTCTTCCTTGGCTAGAAAGGGAAGATTTGACGCAGTATGATTTAACTGATGGAATAGATGCTCACATTATTGGGTATACACCCCAAATGACCTCTGCAATAGTTTGGTTAAAGTACGGTGCGCCCGGTGAGGTTCATACTAAAGAATATGAAAAATTTTTAATTGCAGAAGGAAGCTGTACTATACACATAGAAGATGCCGCATATAATATGTTGCCTGGCGATGTTTGTTTAATTCCATTGTATAAGTCGCATCACGTAGTAGTTACTTCTCCTGAGCCATGCAAGGTTATTTTGCAACGAGTGGCTGCCTAAAAACAGTAAAAAGGGAGGTTTTCCACAAGTACCTAACATAATTACATTTAACACTTCTGAAGCCCTTTTAAGCCCGGAAATGCAGCCTTAAAACGTTATATTTGCACGATAGTATAGGCATATTGTGCCCCTGCTATTTTATTGTTTTTATGTATGTAAAGCAATAGAATTATTCAGTTTCTGAAATAACCATATGGATCAAAATAACGACCAACTACAGCCTCAAGAAACACCTAATGATAGAATCGTTCAGGTGAATATAGAAGAGCAAATGAAGACCGCATACATAGATTATTCTATGTCGGTAATTGTAGGGCGTGCCTTGCCCGATGTTCGCGATGGATTGAAACCGGTGCACAGAAGGGTGTTATTTGCCATGCACGAATTGGGTAATACTTTCAATAAGCCATATAAAAAGTGTGCCCGTATTGTGGGGGAGGTACTGGGTAAGTATCACCCACATGGCGATACTTCAGTATACGATGCCATGGTGCGTATGGCGCAACCTTGGAGTATGCGTTATATGATGGTTGATGGTCAAGGTAACTTTGGCTCGCCGGATGGCGATGGTCCTGCGGCTATGCGTTATACCGAGGCACGCATGCAGCGTCTTGGTGAGGCTATGATGGAAGATATTGAAAAAGAAACAGTAGATTTTAGTCTTAACTTTGATGATTCTCTAGAAGAGCCAACCGTTTTACCTACTAGAATTCCTCAATTATTATTAAACGGTTCATCTGGTATTGCCGTAGGTATGGCTACTAATATGTTGCCTCACAATCTTAATGAGGTAATAGATGGTTGTATAGCCTATATAGATAACAGAGAAATTACGATAGACGAATTAATGAAATTCGTTAAAGCCCCTGATTTTCCTACAGGCGGTATTATATATGGTATAGAAGGCGTAAAGCAAGGCTTTTATACCGGTAGGGGTAGAGTAGTGGTGCGTGGCCGTGTTACGGTTGAAACCATGAAAAATGGTAAGGAAATGATTGTTATCAATGAAGTTCCTTATCAAGTAAATAGAGATGCGCTGACTGAGAAAATAGGTCATTTAGTAAATAATAAAATCATTGAAGGTATCACTCACGTAGCTAACGAGTCTAACAAAGAAGGAACCCGTATAGTTGTAGAGTTGAGAAAAGATGTTGTAGCTCAAGTAATTATCAATCAGCTGTATAAGTATAGCGAGTTACAAACATCTTACGGTATCAACAATGTTGCTCTTGTAAATGGTCGCCCTAAAACTTTAAATCTTAAAGATTTAATTTCTGAGTTTATTAGTTTCAGGCACGAAGTTGTAGTTCGTAGAACAGAATATGAACTTCGTGAGGCGCGCAAAAGAGCACATATATTAGAAGGTTACATTATTGCTCTCGACCACTTAGATGAGGTAATTGCGTTAATTAGGAATTCTCCTAATCCGGATGTGGCTAAGGAAGGCTTGATTACTAAATTCGGTATGACCGAAATTCAAGCTAAAGCTGTGCTAGAATTGCGTTTGCAACGTCTTACCGGCATGGAAATTGAGAAGATAAGAGAAGAGCATGCTGAAATTATGCGATTAATTGCTGATTTAGAAGCTATTCTTGCTGATGAAGGACGTAGATACGGAATCATAAAAGATGAGTTGCGTGAAGTGCAACAAAAATTTGGTGATGAGCGTAGAAGCGAAATTCATTACATGGCTGATGAAATGCGCATAGAAGATTTAATTGAGAAAGAAGATGTTGTAATTACAGTTTCTCATCTTGGTTATATCAAGCGTACCCCGGTAGCAGAATATCGTGCACAGCGTAGAGGCGGACGTGGGGCTATCGGAGGTCGCACGCGTGAAGAAGATTATATAGAACACCTGTTTATTGCATCTACTCACCATACACTAATGTTCTTTACAGAAAAAGGACGTTGCTATTGGATGAAGGTATATGATATTCCTGATGGCGATAAAACCAGTAAGGGACGTGCCATACAGAATATGATGCAAATACCGCCTGATGATAAAATACGTACGGTAATAGATGTGCCTAAGCTAGATGATAAAGACTATGTTGAAAGTAGATGCATAGTGCTTTGTACTAAACGTGGTATTATTAAAAAGACCAGAATGGAAGAATTCAGCCGTCCTAGGTCTACGGGTGTTAATGCTATTACTATTGAGGAAGGCGATCAATTATTAGATGTGTCTATTACCGAAAATGGCAAATCTTACATAATGATGGCTGTTCGTTCTGGTAGGGCAGTTTGTTTCTTGGAAGAGAAAGTTAGACCTACAGGCCGCGGTGCAATAGGTGTATTTGGTATAGAGCTAGATGAAAACAATGACGAAGTTATAGGCATGGTTTGTGTATCTAAAGATGATGTTTCTAAGCAAATATTAGTGGTGTCTGAGAACGGTTTAGGTAAACGTACTCCATTCTTTGAGAAATGGGAAGAAGGTCAAGATGCAGAAGATGCCAATAACGTAGTGGAAATAGAAGATGCAGAGGGTAATAAAGTAAAATATACCTTATCATATCGCGTTACTAATAGAGGTGGTAAAGGTGTGAAAACGATAAACGTAACAGATAAAACAGGTGGTCTTGTAGGGTTGTTAAGTGTTACTGAAAAAGAAGATTTAATTATCACTTGTGAATCTGGCATTACCATCCGTATGAACGTTTCTCAAATTCGTGAAGCAGGGCGTGCTACTCAGGGAGTGAAATTGATTAACCTAGATGAGGGAGATCACATTGCTGCCATAGCCCGCATAGCAGAGCAAGATGAAGAAACAGAAGAAATAGATGCAGAAGGTGCTACAGGAGAAGAAACTACTGGCGAACAATCTACAACTGAAACAACAGAAGTAACCGAATAATAATATAATAACTCAAAGGTTAAAATGAAAAAAATAATCATTGCTTTAGCTGTCCTTTGTGCATCATCACAATTGACGTATGCTCAGGAAAAGTATGTTACTGCTGCACTGACAGCTTTAAGCACTAACGACTTAGAAGAAGCTAAAACGAATATCGATAAAGCTATGGCTAGCCCTGAAACAAAGGAAAAGCCGAAAGCCTTGTATGCGAAGCTAAAGATATATGAGATGTTAGATGAAAGTGAGAAGTATAAAGGTAACAGCATGTATAAAGAGGCTACAGAAGCTATAATTAAGCTAATGGAAGTAAAGCCTGATTATAAAACTTCTGAAGTTACTTTTGATGCCTATCGTTTGCTCATAAGAAACTACAATGCCGGAATTACTTACAATAACGAAAAGAAGAGTGCTGAGTTCTTAGAGTCAATGAAAACAGTGTTGAAACTTAAAGATGTTTCAGGTGCACGTTTTGCAAAAGAATCTTACATAGGTAAAATAGATACTATTGTAGCTAACTCTCAATTGAATATTGCTTACATAGCTTATAGTTCTCAAAATTATGAAGAGGCTATAACCCAGTATAATAAAGTACTTGCTAACAAGATAACTAAAGATGCTTCTAACACAGTAGTTCTATTAGAATCTTATGCTAAGTATAATGCAGCTAATGGGGCTAAATTGAAAAATGAAGAGTTAGCAGCATTAAACGACGCTCGTGCAGCTTATCCTTCCGATCCTAACATTCGCAACATGGAGCTTAACGCGCTTACAAACTATAACATGCTTAGCGATTTGTTGAAGAAGTTAGAAGCAGCGGCAGAGAAGGAACCTAACATGTCAGACAATCACTATAACATTGGGTTGTTATATCAGAATATGTCTGCTGCTAAAGATGGTAAAAAGCCTCAGAATGCTCCTGAAATGATGAAAAAGGCTGAAGCTTCTTTCCAGAAAGCATTAAAACTTGCTCCTGAAAATGGTTTGTATAATTACAACTTCGGTACATACTATTTCAATCAGGCTGTAGAGTTTAACGACGAAATGAATAAGATTACCGGTAGTTCTAAAGCTGATAATGATAAATATGATGCCTTAAAAGTGAAACGTGACGGCATGTTTGATAAAGCATCAGTTTATCTTGAAAAATCTTATAGCATCTATAGTGCTATGCCGGCAAGTCAAATAACTGGCGATAATGCAGAAATTTATCGCTCTACGATTACTGCTTTAAAACAGATATATGCAGTAAATAACAAGAACGATAAATTAAAAGAGTTAGCAGACAAAATGAAACAGTTCGGTTGGTAATACATACCTCCGCACATTAAAAATACCCGGAGGCAACCCTACAAAGGTTGCCTCTTTTGTTTAAAATATCATTAGGCGATATTGATAATAATCACTATGAGACAAATGAAATTGTACTACATTTGTGTACTTTAAATACAAAAAAGATTGAGCAAAATTGAAATTGTGCGTTTCGCACCTAAGAGTGGAGAAGGTTTCTACGACACACTTAAAAAGAATATTGACGAGTACTTTAAAACAAATCAATTATCTCAAGACGGTAATTCAACTATTGTAGCTAAAACTGTGGTGATGTTGTTACTGTTCTTTGTTCCCAATGCAGTTATTATCTCAGGTTTAGCAGCATCTAGTTACTGGTTATTTTATGCAATGTGGTTTATGATGGGGGTGGGCATGATAGGAATAGGCTGCTCAGTTCACCATGATAGTAATCACGGTTCTTACTCCGATAATAAAACAGTTAATAAAGTTATAGGTGATATAGTAAATGTGGTGGGCGGTTATGATGTTACCTGGAGAATCCAGCATAATATTTTACATCATACTTACACTAATATAGAAGGACTGGATGAAGATATAGATACTGGAGGTCTAATGCGTTTTTCTCCACATTCTAAGCGTAGTGCTTTACACCGTTATCAGCACATCTATGGTTGGTTTTTATACTGCCTGCTTACTTTACAGTGGGTAACCTATAAAGATTATCGTTTGTTGGTTATATATGAAAAGAAAGGGCTATTGCGTAAGGAAAAAATCACTTTAGCTAAAGCTATTTTAGAGTTATCTATTTATAAAGTAGTTTACTTTGGTATAGCTATAGTATTACCTATTATGTACTCAGGTATGCCATGGCAACATGTAGTATTTGGCTTTTTATTACTTCATGCTGTGGCTGGTTTTGGCTTATCTACTATTTTTCAGCTAGCTCACGTAATGGAAGATGCTGAGTTTCCTAAACCTAGCGATGATCGTAAAATGGAGAATAGTTGGGCTGTTCACCAGTTATTAAATACTTGCAATTTCTCTCGTAAAAGTCGCATTATGAATTACTTTATAGGTGGTTTAAATTATCAAATAGAGCACCATCTATTCCCTCATATTTCGCATGTGCACTATTCTAAAATTGCTGATATTGTTAAGAAGACTGCTCAACAGTATGGCTTGCCTTACTACGAATATTCAAATTTTGTTACAGCACTAGCCGCACATGGTCGTATGCTCAGAAAAATGGGTAGACAAGAAGCTTTCGCTTAAACGTATATAATATATTCATAAAAATGCCGAGCCTTAGTTAAGTGCTCGGCATTTTTTTATTATTGGTTGTAGTGCGCTTATTGGTCTTCCGTATTACCTGTAGGGGAACTATCTTCCGTATTATTTTCGGCATTCTTAGCCATTATTTCACTTATATCTTCTTCTCGCTCATCATTCCACTCTATGATAAAGTTGTTACGTCCTGTACCTAGTAGTATAGTCATATACTTTTGTTGAAT
>CAYWUY010000029.1:6300-11024 GCA_964461535.1 uncultured Flavipsychrobacter sp. | reverse complement strand
GAATGCGTTTCATTAATTTGTTGCATTTCCTGAAGTATATTGCCTCGCTTCTGCTGCATCAGTCGGTCTGCCTCCATTTGAGTCATTACTTCCGATGCTTCTTTAAAACGCTTGTACTCTAATATTTTATCTACTAGTTCTTGTCTTGGGTCTATTTCATTACCAAGTGCATCCTTTTCTCTTCTTGGTAGTAACATCTTAGCTTTTATACGCATAAGTGTACTTGCAAACAAGATAAATTCGCTTGCTAGTTCTATATTTAGCGATTCTAGCTGGTGTATGTATACAAGAAATTCTTTGGTAATATTGGCTATTGGTATATTGTATATATCTAGTTCATCTCGTTCTATAAAGAACAGTAGTAGGTCGAAAGGACCCTCAAACTGTGGAAGTTTGATTTGGTAAGTAGCCGTAGACATGAAACTAGAGGGATTGTTTATTAAAACTAAATAGCTGTTATGTAATCGCTTACATAACAGCTATCAAAAATACAATTTTTTAAGTACTCTTACTCTTTCTAAAAAAGAGGGGTATTTATTATCTTTTTCTGTTGGTTTTCCATCCACTCATTGTAGTTCCAGATGGAGTCCCGGCTGTAACTGGTTTTTTCTCACTTTCCCAAATGTAAGAAGCTAATACTGCTGCTACTTTTTCTGCATCAGCATCATTGTTTAGCAAGTATTCTGGTTTATAATACTTATCAATGAATTTAGTGTCAAAGTTACCTGTGCGGAATTGTTCCGTACGTACAGCCCATTTGCCAAACTCAAGAGTAGTTTTTATACCTTTTATATGGTATTCGTCAATTGCACGACAAAGACGCTCTATTGCCTCTTCTCTAGTAGCAGAATAAGCTATTAGCTTAGCTATCATAGGGTCGTAAAATATAGGAATGTCCATACCCTCTTCAAAACCATCATCTACACGAACTCCGGGGCCTTTTGGTGGCTGGTACATTTCTAGTTTACCGGTATCTGGTAAGAAGTTGTTTAGAGGATCCTCTGCACATACTCTAAGCTCTATTGCATGACCAGTTATTTTAAGGTCATCTTGAGTAAAGGATAGTTTGTTGCCTCTTGCTACATTTATTTGTTCTTTTACAAGGTCTATACCGGTTATCATTTCTGTAACACAGTGCTCCACTTGTAGGCGGGTATTCATTTCTAGGAAGTAGAAGTTTAAGTTTTCATCTACTAAAAATTCTACAGTGCCTGCACCATAGTAGTTGCATGCTTTTGCTACTGCTACCGCACATTCACCCATTTCTTTACGTATGTCTGGAGTCAGACAGCTAGATGGTGCTTCTTCAATTAATTTTTGGTGACGACGCTGAATTGAGCATTCTCTTTCAAAAAGATATACATAATTTCCATGCATGTCGCCCATTAGCTGTATTTCTATATGGCGTGGTGCACCTACATATTTTTCTATAAATACAGCATCATTGCTAAATGCGTTGAGGGCTTCGCTTTTGGCAGTTCGCATTTGTTCTTCCAAATCTTCTGCACGCTCTACTACACGCATACCTTTACCACCACCGCCTGCACTGGCTTTTATAAGTATAGGATAACCTATACGGTCTGCTATTTGTTTAGCTTCTGCCAAATCTTTTATCGGGTCTTCTGTACCTGGTACCATAGGTACATTAAATTTCTTTGCAGCTTGTTTAGCCGATATTTTATCGCCCATCATCTCAATAGAGTGTGCAGAAGGACCAACAAAAGTTAAACCGGCATCTGCTACAGCCTTAGAAAAAGAGGCATTCTCACTTAAGAAACCATATCCCGGATGTATTGCATCTGCACCGGTTTGTTTGGCAGCTTCTATTATTTTTTCTCCACGCAAATAAGATTGAGAAGATAGGGCAGGGCCTATACATATTGCTTCATCTGCATAACGAACAAAAGGCATGTTTCTATCTGCTTCTGAATATACGGCAACAGTTTTTATGCCCATTTCTTTGGCTGTGCGCATTACACGCATAGCAATTTCTCCACGGTTGGCTACCAATAATTTTTGCATGGGGCTAAGATAATAATGATTAATGAATTACAACTATTTGTAAGCATTATATGCTAACAGGTGTTGGTAAATTGGTATGTAATTTTAAGAAATCTAATGTATGCTTAAGCTAGTTCTTCTTCTAAGTCTTTTGTTTTTCTATTTGCTAGTTTACCAATAGATATAAAGAACCCAAACACCATAATAATAACACCTATCCATAGCACATTTATATATGGGAATACCAATGCTTTAAGTACTATAAAGTCGTCTTCAGCTGCTGTTTGACGAATCATAATATCAAACTCTGCAGTGTTTTCGTCTTTTAATACTATTTTTTCTAGCCTAGCATATATAGCCATTGCCGCAGTAGTATCTTCTATGGTTTTTATGTCCTGTTGGTTTTGGATGACGTATACGGGGTGCATCTCTTTTATTTTACCCTCCAATCCATATACAGATAATTGTGGCGATACTGCTATGTCATTAGCCCCCAACTGCACCTTACTACCGGTATAGTTTTTCTCTATCTTATCAAACACTACAAAGCATCTGTTTAGGAATATGGTATCTCCTGGTTTTACTACATGGCTGTGATAAGTGCTTGTATCTTTTTTACTTTTATCTGAGGCTTGATTAATAAATGTGAAGATGTCTTTTGTAATGTAGTGTTTAGTAGAAGGATTTGCACTTAAACCTCCCATATTACCTTTAGGATTTATAAAGGCATCTGGGTATAACATGAAAGATTCTTTTACTTGCTTAGTAGCAGAATCTATTTTTTCAAACTTAACTTTATAATATACTCTTTTGTCTTTACCAGGCACCGCGCTATCTCCTAAGTAAGTAGCTACATACTCACCCATAGCCACTTTAGTATTTAAGAACATCAATTGATTTTCTCTACTTTCCCTTGCATCTTCCTCCGGATTATCTTTATTAAATCCGAATGATATACCCATTGTATTTAACGAAATGGCATGCTTGTTATACGAAGATAATAGAATACCAAGAAGTACTGCAGCAAAGCCTAGGTGAGAAACAGAAGGGCCTAGGTTTCTTATTTTTAGTTTTTGTACACTTATAGCATAGCTTACAGCACTTACAAGCGCAAAGCACGAGCTGAATAACATAATGCTATACTGCCATGTAGTTATAGACTGTCCCCAGCCAATGAAAAGCGTAAATGCAAGACTAATGCCGGTTGGTGCTATTAAGCTTTTCCAATATTTATTGGCAGCAGTTTGTTTGTATTTCATATATAGCACCATGCCTGATAGTAGCCCTATAATTATAGCTATCCATACTTGTTTATTGTTGTAAGACGACATTATGTCTACCGGAGGGGCAGGTTCCTTGCCTGTAAACATCTTGTAAATAGGCGACCATACTGGCATAGATGTTTGTATAGCTATCATGGTAGCAGAAATAAATAATACTGCAGAACCAATGAACATCCAAAATTCTCTTGATAATGTAGTTTCTTCAGTTTTTATTACTGGCCAGCCTTTTCTTCTAATCCATAGTGCAGCAATAGATAACACAAGTAAAATTCCTATTACTGTAAGTAAGTGGTAGAACAGTGCTTCCCCATCTCCAGTAAAAGCATGTACCGATGTTTTGCCTAGTATGCCTGTACGTGTAAGGAATGTAGAATACCAAACTAATAGATGGGTTATAAGTAAGAAGAACATAGTAACAAAAAACGCTCTTTTGGTACTCCTGTATATCAGCAATGTATGTAGTCCGGCTATAAGCGTTAGCCAAGGTACTAAAGATGCGTTTTCTACCGGGTCCCAAGCCCAATATCCACCGAAGTTGAGTGATTCATACGCCCATGCTCCACCCATTATAATACCTGTGCCAAGTATAGCACCTCCGGCTAGCGACCAAATGATGGTTGGTTTTACAAAGCTCTTATATTCACCCTTCCAAAGAGCTGCTATGCAATATGCAAATGGAATAAGGGTTAATGCAAAACCTAGGAATAGAACGGGAGGATGAATAACCATCCAATAGTTTTGTAATGATATGTTTAGGCCGTTACCATCTTTAATGAAGCTCATGTAGTTGGGCATAGCAAAAATAGGCGCACCTTGCATGGCGTGTCTTAGTAACAAAAATGGGGTACTGCCAATTTTTATATCTTGACCTATTACTATTCCCAATATCATAGTGCCAAGTATAGCTTGTACTAGTGCTATTATGCTCATGGTGCGGCTTTCCAGGTCTTTGCCACTTCTCATGATAAAAAGACCTAGAATAGAGTGCCAAAACATCCACAGCATAAAGCTTCCTTCTTGTCCTTCCCAAAAGCATGATAGCAAATACTGCATTGGCAAGTCGTAAGAAGAATGGCTCCATGCGTAGTTATATTCAAAAAGGTGTCGAGTAATAATATAGTATAGTGCACTGAACGTACCTAAAATAGCTAGGGTATGAATAATAAAGCTATTTCTTCCAAGTTTTAGCCAAGCCTTACTTGCAGATGGGTCTTTCAGCTCGGTTTGTGCTGCTTTAAAATAAGTAAACGTACTAAAAGCAGATGCGACAAATGACAGTATTATAAAAAAATGGCCTAATTGTCCGGGTAATAAATGTTCTCCTAAAAATTCTGTAGCCATTTAAGCAACGACCTGTTTTGTATGTAAAAAAATAATGAGATATGCCGGGTATAAAAATGGCGACTAACTGGCGTCGCCTATAGATGAATTGTTGTTTTT
>CAYWUY010000029.1:0-6200 GCA_964461535.1 uncultured Flavipsychrobacter sp. | reverse complement strand
GGTTCTTTAGATGCTGAATTGAAAGTTTCGTAAGTACTGAAGTCTAAAAACGTAGCTGATATTACAGCTATAGCAGCCATTACCAACACAAGTAAAACTATATGAGTCTTTTTCATACTAAAAAATGATAAGCAAAGTTAAGGTAATTGAGTTGAACCATGTTATTTACAACCCTTATAGAGATGTTACAAATTAATATTGATACCCCTAAAATTCACCCTGTTGGCATAAACTATAATTACTGTGAATTACCGAATTATAACTTTATTTTTGACTAGCTACTAAAAACAGTAATATGCGTAAGTTATTCTTAATGTATTGTTCTCTTTCAATAGTGTTTGCCGCAAACGCAGCACCAGCTAAAAAAGAGTTGACACTTGAAGATATTCATAAAAATGGGGTGTTTAGAGTAAAAGATGTGCCAGGTTTCAATGCACTAAAAAATGGTAAACAGTATAGTCGTAAAGAAGAGAACGGCAAAGAGCAGTTTATAAGGATATATGATTTAGAAACTGGAAATAAAGTATCTACCTTATTTAATAATCTAGTACATAAATATAAAGGAGATACATTAAATATAGAGTCGTATGCTTTAAGTGCAGATGAGAAGAAGATATTATTATTTACCCAAGGCGAAAATATATACAGAAGGTCAGCAGTTTCTAAAGTATATGTGTTTGAAATAGCAAGTGGTGAGCTTCAGCTTCTCGAAGAAGATAAAGTTTTGCATGCAACTTTTTCCCCTGACGCTAGTAAAGTAGCGTATGTAAAGAAGAATAATTTATATTATAAAGATTTATCTACCGGGACTGTTACTGCCGTTACTAAAGATGGTGAGTGGAATAAAATAATAAATGGTAACTGCGATTGGGTATATGAAGAAGAGTTTGGGTTTACTAAAGCGTTTGATTGGAGTAAAGATGGTAAATACCTTGCATATTACAGGTTTGATGAGAGTCTAGTACCTGAATATGCTTTTGCAAAGTATAATGGTTTGTATCCTCAGCAGTATTCTTATAAGTATCCTAAGGCAGGAGAAAAGAACTCGGTTGTGCAAGTGCATATTTTTAATATAAATTCTAAATCTGATGTTATTGCTAATATCGGAAAAAATAATGATATATATATACCACGCATAAAATGGATGGAGAAGGGTAATGATCTATGCATTTTTAAGCTAAATAGACTACAAAATAAGCTAGAGCTATTAAAAACTAATGCGAATACCGGTAGTACAGAAATTCTATATAAAGAAACTAATACCAGTTACATTGATATTAATGATCAATATTCGTTTTTACCTGATGGAAATGCAATGATTTTTAAGACAGAGCGAGATGGATTTAGCCATTTATATTATTATAACTGGAAAACTGATAAAATGAATTGCCTTACCCCTGGAAGCTATGATGTAGATGCCTTAGTGGGAGTAGACGAAGTATCGCATAATGTATTTTATACTGCTGCAAAAAGTGCACCTACACAAAGAGGTTTATATGCCGTAAATTGGAATGGTAAATATGAGCATAGTATTACTAAAAATATTGGCTACCATGTTATTACTCCTTGTCAAGGTTATAAATATTTTGTAGATAAATTCTCTACTCTTAATCATGTGCCTGTAGTTAGCCTTATAGATGCAAATGGGAGAAATATAAAAGTACTTGAAGATAATAGTGCACTTGAAAAAAAGATGTCAGAATATGACTGGGGAACGGTATCTTTTATAAAGTTAGACGGAGCCCATAGCACATTAAATGGTTGGATAATAAAGCCAGTAAATTTTGATTCTAATAAAAAATATCCTGTATTAATGTATCAGTACAGTGGTCCTGGTTCTCAAGAAGTAGCCGATAAGTTTCCGGTAGGGAATTATTTTTGGCACCAGTACCTAGCCCAAAAGGGATATATTGTTGTATGTGTAGACGGAACCGGTACAGGTTTTAGAGGAGAGCATTTTAAAAAAGCAACTTATTTGCAATTAGGCAAGTATGAAAGTGAAGATCAAATAGCGGTTGCTAAAAACTTAGGTAAACTACCATATGTTGATAAAAATAGGATTGGCATATGGGGATGGAGCTATGGAGGATTTATGAGTAGTACTTGTATACTAAAAGGTAATGATGTATTTAAAGCGGCAATAGCTGTGGCTCCAGTAACTAATTGGCGTTACTATGATAATATCTACACTGAACGATATATGCGTACGCCGCAAGAAAATGCAAAAGGCTATGATGATAACTCACCTGAGAAAATGGCTGATAAGCTAAAAGGTAAGTTCTTAATGATACATGGTACGGCTGACGATAATGTACATTTTCAGAATGCCGTAATGCTAACAAATGCGCTTATAAATGCCAATAAAGAGTTTGAAAGTGAATATTATCCAGATAAAGCACATGGTATATCAGGAGGTAATTCTAGGTTGCATTTATATACACGGATGTCTAAGTTTATTCTTGATAACTTATAGTAGATAGTAAATGAGGAGGGCAGTCGCCCTCCTCATTTACTATGAATAATCTATGTTACTACTTAAAGTTTTGTTTGTGCAATTAAATCTGCCTCATCAATATACCCTTCATGCGACCAAACTAACTTGCCGTTTTTATATAATTCTAAATAAGGAATAGAAGCTATTGCTTTAGCATTTGCTAATTCTTTATTCTTGTCAACATCAACTTTTAATAGAGTTATAGGCATTTTTCTACTAGAAGTAAACTTTTCTAGTATTGGCATCATTTTTTTGCAAGGTTCGCACCATGTTGCGTTAAAATCTACCAATACATATTCTGCTTTATTTACTGCTTGTTGATAGTCAGTAATACTCATGCCTTTTGAAACCGTGGTGGTAGCTGTAGTTGTCGGCTTTCCTGCATTTCTCCACCCCATAATGCCTCCTGATAAGTTATATACTTCAGTAAAGCCCATCGATTTCATCTGAGATGCAGCATTACTACTTCGTCCTCCAGATAGACAGTATACCATTACAGGTTTATTTTTATCTAGTTTAGATAAAGCAGTTGTAAAGTCTGCCCCATTTACATCAATGTTTACCGCATTCTCAATATGTCCTTCTGCATATTCGCCAGGAGTTCTAACATCTATAAGCTGTATGTCTTTTAGATCATGAAGCTTTTTGTCATATGCTTCTGTACTAATACTTTCATTAATAACTTTAGAGTTATTGCTAGAAGAATTTTGACAAGCACCCAAGTATGCGCTACTGGTTAGTAGTGCTATGATAGCTATTTTTTTCATGAAGTAGTTACAACCTTTATTTCTGGATAAAAATGAACAGTAGACTTAATTGAGTTTGAAATTAAACAATTAGCCTCTGCTTTCTGTAATACTTTATTTGCTTTTTCTATTTCAGCCTCGTTATCTACAACTACAGTAGGATATAATGAAACTGAACTCATAATATACTTTCCGTCTACCATTTCAAGCTTCCCGATACCTTTACTGGTAAATTTATTATATCTCAATTGAGAGTTGCTTGCAATAGCTAGAAAAGTTGTCATTAAGCAACTGTTTACAGCAGCTGTAAACAAATGTTCAGGCGACCATATTTTCTCTATGCCACCTGGGAATTGGGGTGGGGTTGCTACACTAATTTCATCGTTTAGCTCTGGTGCATACAATACGCCTTGTTTGTCTTGTAGCCAGTTTACTGTTACTTCGTAATCGTGTGTGATAGCCATATTAACTATGATTTTCAATAATTTGTTTTAAATGATGTGCTGGCATTACTCCTGACTGTCTCCAAACAGCAGTTCCATTTTTAAATAAAATTAGTGTGGGAACTCCTGATATCTGGTATGCCTGCGCAGCTGCAGGATTTCGGTCAACATCTATTTTGATTATAGTAGCCTTTTCACCAATTTCTTTTTTCAATTCATTAAGTATAGGTGCCATCATTTTACATGGGCCGCACCATTCAGCAGAGAAGTCTACTAATACAGGCTTTTCGCTGTTTATTATATCACTAAACGATTTTGTTTGCATAGTATTTATTTTATTTCTTCAAATTCAATTTGTTCGGTTTTTTGTATAGATGAAGTGCGTTTACTGTAACTTGTATTGCACCCAGCAGCTCCACAACAACTAGTATCAGCAATAGCCTGATATAGAAAAAAAGCTCCCATAAAGCCGATAGGCCAATCGTGAGATGAGAATGCTATAATCTCTAGCCATATGCCTATTGCAAGTCTTACAATACGCATTAAGTGCCAATTGTTTAGTAGCTTATCTTTTAGAGAAGTCATCATTTTTCATACTTTTTTAAGCTGTACCAACTGCCACCATTATACACTTCTTTAAATCCGTTTGATTGTAATGCTTGTTTTGCCATACCACTTCGCATGCCCGAAGCACAACAAGTTACAATAGCTTTGTCTTTTTTTAATTTGGTATAATGTTTAGATAGCTCGTTAACAGGTATGTTTATTGACCCTTTTATATGGCCTGAAGCATATTCTGATGGGCTACGAACATCTAAAATAATACCTCCAGATGCTAATACTGCACCTATATCTACTTTAGGTCCTAAGCCTAATAATGATTTTATTTTGTCTAACATGGATTTTTTTGTTAATTGTTGTAGTGGTAATTTACATTTGTCCAAGGTCCGCCATCTGTGCACATAATGCCATTTTGCTTAAGGTATGAAGCCGCGTTTGCACTTCTACCGCCCGATGCACAGCATAGTACTACATGTTTCATAGCCTTGAATTTATCAAGTTGATATGGGATTTCATTAAGCGGTATATTAATGCTGTTGGCAACATGGCCTCCCATATATTCTGATGGTGTTCTTACATCAACAACCACCGTACCCTGTTCTTTTAAAACTGATGAAAGATTCATAAATCTATTTTTTTATTACGGTTACATTTTTAAGCATGCTAAATACTAAGTATCCCATTATTGCTCCGTAAACGCTACTATTAATAGGTTTAGAAGTAATCATACATTGCCCTGATGCACAACCCACAAAATACCAGTAGCACCATCCTGCAATAGCACCTATTAATATTCCTGCAACCTCCATTTTATACTTATTTAGCATGGGTTAATTATTTATACAAATTTCTTATTGTAGCCATCCTTCTTTAGTAACAAATGTTGGATTACTTGTGGCTTTAACATTATTTTTTCTTATTAGCACACGTATTAATGCCGAAAGGAAGATATAGTGGGCAAAAGCTAACCATGCTTGTTAGCACAAAAATGGCTGCAAACAATAGCATTACTAAGCCTAGTGTGCCATTTATAATGTGAGTATAGTATAAGCCACTAATTATTAGTGCTATTATAATGCGGATAATTTTATCTGCTGTACCCATATTCTTTTTCATATGCTTGAATTTTATGTAAAGGTATATGGGTGTTAAAATATAACATGTAACAAATGTTACATTAGTTCTATAGTGTTTCTGCCTAGCCGCAACAGATTTTTATTTTCCATTGTTCTAAGTAACCTGCTAACAGCCTCTCTATGTGTATGTAATTCATCTGCTATTTGCTGGTGGGTAATAAATATAGATTTAGAATTAGCTGCTTTTGCACGCTCGCTAAGATAGTGGAGCACCTGTTTGTCCATATTGTTGAATGCAATTAAGTCTATTACTTCTATTAGTTCGGCAAAGCGTTGTGCATATGTGCTATTAATAAAGGTTTTCCATTCAGTATATTTCATCCATTCTTCTACTAAGTTTACTGGTATTAGTAATACTTCAGTATCGTCTTCTGCTATTGCTTTTACTGCACTTTTTTTATTGCTTTGGCAGCAATTTATAGCCATAGCACATGTTTGTCCAGGGTATAAATGATATAGAAAGACTTCGTTACCATCATCATTTTGACGTACAATACGCAACACACCGCTTTGCACTATTGGGACAAATACAATATTATCTCCGGCATTCATTAGTATGTCATCCTTTGATATAGATTTTAGTCTTGTATATTTTTCTATTTCGCTTACTAAAGCTTTGTCAGAGAATATTGTAAGATTCATTGTATTGATTTGTTATTTCAAATTTAATCTTAAAATACAAATGGGACACCGAAGTGTCCCATTTGTAACAATAAAGAAGTAAGTAATACTATTTTATTTTGAAAGCTTTCTTTACTTTTTGAACGTAATCTAATTTTTCCCAAGTAAAAAGTTCAACTTTTACTTTTTTAATTTTTCC
>CAYWUY010000028.1:33199-38790 GCA_964461535.1 uncultured Flavipsychrobacter sp. | reverse complement strand
CGATTGGGTTTTGCTTGTTGGCGTGCATCTGCATGATACGGCTGATACGCTCGTTTTTACCACTACGCATGTTCAATACATAAGAACCTGCATCTAGGTGGCCAGAATAGCAACGGAAGAATGCTAGACGACCAACGAATGGATCGGTCATGATTTTGAACGCAAGAGCTGCAAATGGTTCTTTTGCATCTGGTTTACGCTCAATAGTTTCACCTGTATTAGGGTCTGTACCTTTGATAGACTCGATATCAACCGGGCTAGGTAGGTAGCGGATGATTGCATCAAGAGCAGTTTGTACACCTTTATTTTTGTAAGCAGAACCGCAAAGCATTGGAATAATGCTTAGGTCGATTGTAGCTTTACGAATAGCTTCGTGAATTTCTTCTTGGCTGATGCTGTTTGGATCTTCGAAGAATTTCTCCATCAATTTATCATCATATTCAGCAACTGCTTCGATAAGATATTGACGCCAGTGGTCAACATCTTCTTTCATATCATCTGGAATAGCAACCTCAGTATAAGTCATACCTTGAGTTGAGTCATCCCAAATGATACCTTTCATTTGAATAAGATCTACCACGCCTTTGAAGTTATCTTCAGCACCGATAGGTAATTGTAGAGGTACAGATTTTGCACCCAACATATCTTTAATTTGCTGAACCACCATTAGGAAGTCCGCACCGATACGGTCCATTTTATTTACGAAACCGATACGTGGTACACGGTAACGGTTTGCTTGGCGCCATACAGTTTCAGATTGTGGCTCAACACCATCAACCGCACTAAATAATGCCATAAGACCATCTAATACACGCATAGAACGCTCAACCTCAATAGTGAAGTCAACGTGACCAGGAGTATCGATGATGTTAAATTTGTATTTTTTTGTGTTTGGCTGAGGCTTACCTTGAACTGTAGGGAAGTTCCAAAAGCAAGTAGTAGCAGCTGATGTGATAGTGATACCGCGCTCTTGTTCTTGAGCCATCCAGTCCATCGTTGCAGCACCATCGTGTACCTCACCAATTTTGTGGTTTACACCAGTGTAATAAAGGATACGTTCTGTTGTGGTGGTTTTGCCGGCATCAATGTGGGCGGCGATACCAAAGTTGCGCTGAAAGCGTAAATCTGCCATTTTTATATAATTAAAAAAGTAAAGTTTTTGTATTTTGAGGTGCAAAGGTAGAAAAAAATCATTACAAAACACAATGTAAATATATGGGTTGTCTATATTATGTATAGGCTCCAAACATCAATAACTCATGGTTTAAACGTACCTTTGCACTCTTTTAAATTTTTCACTTACATCTTATGTTGAAAATATTGGCTATCGCAGCTCACCCTGATGATATTGAATTGGGTTGTGCCGGCACTCTTATTAAGCATGTAAAAGCCGGAGATGAGGTATATATAGTAGACCTAACGGAGGGCGAACTAGGCACCCGAGGCTCGGTAGAGCAGCGCTATCAAGAGGCTGCTGCGGCAGCTCAGATTATGGGTGTAAAACACAGAGAAAATGCCAGAATGGCTGATGGCTTCTTCAAAAATGATAAAGAACATCAATTGTTGCTTATATCCTTCATTAGGCATTATCGTCCTGATATTGTGATAGCCAATGCTATTAGCGACAGGCACCCTGATCATGGCAGAGGAGGTAAGCTTATTGCTGACGCTTGTTTTTTATCCGGATTAAGAAAAATTGAAACATCTAGGAATGGGGTTGCACAGCAACCATGGAGACCTAAAAGGGTGTTTCATATGATACAAGATAGGCTTACTGAACCTACCTTTATTGTAGATACCAGCGATTTTATGGAGCCCAAAATGGATGCTATAAGATGTTACAAAAGTCAGTTCCACAATCCTGACTCTAATGAGCCGGTAACATATATTGCTACAGAAGGCTTTTTAAATAATATCAAGTACAGAGATTCTTTATGGGGTAAATCTATAGGAGTTGCTTATGGCGAAGGCTTTGTATCTGAAAATGTAATTGGTATTAATAGCCTTGAAGATTTATTATTACCCGAAATGCCATAATGGGCATTTAGTTTTATATATTTATACAGATTTTAATTTATAGATGATACAAGTAGGACGATACAACACATTAAAAGTAATTAAAGAAGTACCCTTTGGTATGTATGTAGGCGATGGCAATGAAGAGATATTGCTGCCTAAAAGATATGTGCCTGACGGCTTGAAGCCGGATGACGAAATTACTGTTTTCATATACCATGATAATGAACAGAGATTAGTAGCCACTACAGATAAGCCTTTGGGACAAGTCGGTGAGATAGTAATGCTAGAGGCCGTAGATGTTACTGAGCATGGGGCATTCTTGAGGTGGGGTATTATGAAAGATGTTTTCATAGCTCTTTCTCAAATGAATTCCCGTATAGCAAAGGGGGGTAAGTATTTCGTGTTGTTATATATAGATGAAAGAACAGGCAGGGTAGCCGCTACTGAAAAGTTGGGACGCTTTTTGTCTAATGACGAGCTAACTGTAAAAGAAAAAGATCAGGTTGATCTTTTAGTGTATCATAAAACCGATATTGGTTATAAAGTAATTATTAATAATAAGCACATTGGCGTGCTACATTTCAATGAATCATTTGGCGATCACCAGCAAGGCGAGCGACTGAAAGGATTTGTTAAACAAATAAGAACTGATAATAAAATTGATGTTTCTCTTGGGGTAAGGGGCTATGGTAAAGTGCAAGATGAGGAGAGTAAAGTGATAAGTCTGTTACAAAAAAATGGAGGTTACCTACCATATAACGATAAAACAGACCCCGAAACCATATACGAAGTGTTCGGAATTAGTAAAAAAACCTTTAAAATGATTTTGGGTTCCTTGTATAAAAAACGTTTAATTATTTTTACACAAACCGGCATAAAACTTGAGGAACCGGAATAAATGAAAATAAACACAACTCATTAACATTCTAAAATTTATTTTTGAGCCCCAATTATGATATCCGGTAAAAAGGTAGTTATTGTTTTGCCTGCTTATAACGCATCCAAAACATTAGAAAGAACATATAAAGAAATTCCATTTGATATAGTTGATGATGTTGTTTTAGTTGATGACAATAGTCCTGATGATACCGTAGAAGTAGGTAAACAACTAGGTATAAAACATATTATCAAGCACGAGCGTAATAAAGGTTATGGTGGCAACCAAAAGAGTTGCTATAGAAAGGCTTTAGAAATAGGTGCCGATATTGTGATTATGTTGCACCCCGATTATCAGTATACTCCTAAGCTTATTACTGCTATGTCGTCTATTATTGCTATGGATTTATATCCGGTGGTATTGGCTTCAAGAATTTTAGGTATGGGTGCTCTTAAAGGGGGTATGCCTATGTATAAATATATATTCAATCGCTTTTTGACCTTGTTTGAAAATATTATGATTGGTCAGAAATTGAGTGAGTATCATACGGGCTACAGAGCATTTAGTGCTGAGGTTATTCGCTCTATAGACTTTACGCACAATAGCGATGATTTTGTATTTGATAATGAAATGCTATCGCAAATATTTATGAATGGATATGAGATAGCTGAGGTAACTTGTCCTACTAAATATTTCCCTGAGGCATCTAGTATCAATTTCTCACGTAGTATGAAATATGGTAGAGGGGTTTTGAGAGTGTCTGTCATACATAGATTGCACAAATGGGGACTTATAAAAAGCAAATTATATAACAAGCAATAAACTAAAAATAGCGGCTAATGCCGCTATTTTTAGTTTATATCAGGAATGTTTTCCCTCATTTTTTCCAGTAGATTATTCAGCGCTACCGCTTCTTCAATGGTTAGGTTTATTGAACTGTAGTTGTAAGATTCTACTTTTTGGTTAATTGCGCTCAGCTGCTCAATGCCATTTTGGGTAAGGTGTATCAAAGATTCCCTTTTATCTTCGGTAGATGCCATTCTTTTTACTAAGTCTTTGGCTATTAATCTATCTAGTATTCTAGGTACATTAGAGCTTTTCTCTATCATTCTGCTCGCTATATCTTTCACACACATAGGGCTAGGATATTTACCCTTAAGTATACGCATTACGTTAAATTGCTCCGATGTTATTCCGCACTCCTTCATCAGCTTGCTAAAGTGATCCCTCATGATGTATGAGGTATACATAAGGTTAAGCGAAGCTTTGTGTTGCTCACTAGTAAACTTTGTTGTCTTCAGCGCTTCTTCCAATTTCATGTTGCAAATGTATAGGCAATAGGTTTTTGGGCAAAATATATATTGTAATTTTTACATTTTCTAAAGGTTCTTTCAGTTGTATTTGTTTGTTTAATAATGTTATGTTTTGGCTTATTTGCCTTCAAAATGAGTATCTTTGCGAACTCGAAAAAATATATGCAAAACATACGTAATTTCTGTATCATAGCCCACATCGACCACGGTAAAAGTACTTTGGCTGATAGGCTATTAGAGCATACAAAGACCATTTCTTCGCGCGAGATGCAAAACCAAGTGTTGGATGACATGGAGTTGGAGCGCGAAAAAGGCATCACCATTAAGAGTCATGCCATCCAAATGGAGTATGAGCTTAAAGGAACAAAATATACCTTAAACCTGATTGACACTCCCGGTCACGTTGACTTTTCTTATGAGGTTTCTAGAGCACTAGCTGCTTGCGAAGGTGCTTTACTATTAGTAGATGCTTCGCAAGGTATACAGGCTCAAACCATCTCTAACTTATATTTGGCATTAGATAACGACTTGGAAATTATACCCGTAATCAACAAAATTGATATGGACGGCGCTATGATTCCTGAGGTTACCGACCAAATAGTAGATTTAATTGGTTGCAAACCTGAAGATATTATTTTGGCTAGTGGTAAGTCGGGTATTGGTATCGAAGAGATTTTAGAAGCAGTAGTAGCACGTATCCCATGTCCTAAAGGCGATGAAAATGCTCCTTTGCAGGCCGTAATATTCGATAGTGTATTTAACTCTTTCAGAGGTATTATTGCTTACTTCCGTGTTGTTAATGGTGTCATTAAAAAGAATGATAGAATTAAATTCATTCATACTGATGCTGAATACATTGCCGACGAGGTGGGTATTATGAAGCTGAGTCTAACGCCTAAAGCTGAGGTTAAAGCCGGTGATGTAGGATATATTATAACAGGTATAAAAAATGCCCGCGATGTAAAAGTGGGTGATACTATTACCACTGTTGTTAATCCTACACAAGAGGCAGTACGTGGTTTCCAAGAGGTAAAACCAATGGTATTTGCCGGTATATTCCCGGTTAATACTGAAGATTTTGAGGACCTGCGCGATTGTATGGAGAAGCTTCAGCTAAACGATGCATCTTTAACCTTCGAACCTGAAACCTCTCAAGCCTTAGGTTTTGGCTTCCGTTGCGGATTTCTAGGAATGTTGCACATGGAAATTATTCAAGAACGTTTAGAGCGCGAGTTTAACCAAACGGTTATTACTACTGTGCCCAACGTTAGCTTCCATGCATATACTACCAGAGAAAAAGATACTAGAATCATAGTTAATAATCCGAGTGAAATGCCTGAACCTAGCCGTCTGGATAGGATTGAAGAGCCGTTCATTCGTGC
>CAYWUY010000028.1:0-33099 GCA_964461535.1 uncultured Flavipsychrobacter sp. | reverse complement strand
ACTAAAATGGATATCCTATTAAATGGCGACCCTGTAGATGCCCTTAGTGCATTAATACATAGAAGTCGCGCTCAGGATTTTGGTAGAAAATTATGTAATAAACTTAAAGACTTATTGCCTAAACAGCAGTTTGTCATTGCTATACAGGCTGCCATTGGTGCTAAAATTGTTGCAAGAGAAACTATATCTGCTATGCGTAAAGATGTAACTGCTAAATGTTATGGTGGTGATATCTCTCGTAAACGTAAGCTACTTGAAAAACAAAAAGAAGGTAAAAAGCGTATGCGCCAAATTGGTAGCGTAGATGTTCCTCAGGAGGCCTTCTTAGCTGTATTGAAGTTAGATGAATAATAACACAACCATACTGAAATGAAAATAGCCGCTATCTTTTTTGTAGCGGCTATTTTCTTTTATGTGCAAGAGTACTATTTACAGTAGTGTCCAGGTTTTATCGCCTGATAAAATTTGGTCAAGTGATAACTTGCCTTTTTTAGCTTGTATTGTGTCTATTTGATACTGCAACTCATCTTCGTAAGTAGGTCTTTCTTCAGCAAATAATACACCAAACGGACGAGGGAATTGTTTGCCATCTTGAGTCATATCAAAGAAGCGAGACAAAATACCTGCTTTGGTTTTGTCTTGTTCATCATGTATCCAAAGGTCGTTGGCTGACGTTCCGGTAGCCGTCATATCTACTATTACCGGATTCAGTCCTTCAAACTTTATACCCATGTTGTCATCATTACCAAATATCAAAGGTTTACCGTGTTCTACATATATAGCTTGTTCCTTTTTAGTTTCTTTTTCAGAAAACGCAAAGAAAGTACCATCGTTAAACACAGGGCAGTTTTGATATATTTCTACAAATGAAGTGCCTTTATGATAATGCGCCCTTTTCAAAATAGTCTGCATGTGCTTAGGGTCACGGTCTAGCGAGCGTGCCACAAAGCTAGCTTTTGCACCTAGAGCAAGTTCTGCCGGATTGAAAGGCTCTTCTACCGAACCATACGGAGTAGATTTAGCAACCTTACCTTTTTCAGAAGTAGGAGAGTACTGCCCTTTAGTCAGGCCATATATCTGATTATTGAAAACAAGGTAATTAAGGTCAAAGTTTTTTCTCATTAGGTGTATGAAGTGGTTGCCACCTATAGATAATGCATCGCCATCTCCAGATACTACCCATACACTTAAATCTTTATTTATGCTCTTTACGCCTTCAGCTATTGCGGTAGCACGCCCATGAATGGTGTGCATACCATAGGTGTCCATATAATAGGTAAAGCGTGCTGCACACCCAATACCAGATATGAATACTATATTTTCTTTAGGTATGCCAAAGTCTGGCATTACCGTTTGCACTTGCTTAAGTATAGAGTAGTCACCACATCCCGGGCACCATTTCACCTCCTGATTCGAAGCAAAATCTTTTGCCGTCAACTTCGGTGTCGCCGTTTGTTCTGCAATTGTGGTCATCTATTATTGATTTAATATTTCTTGAATTTTATTTTTTAGTTCAGCAGTAGTAAATGGTAAGCCCATAACTTTTGAGAAGCCAATTGCAGGTATCAAATACTTAGCTCTAATAAGCTGTATCAATTGCCCGCAATTCATCTCAGGTATCAACACTTGGTCAAATCTTGATAATACTTCACCTAGATTCTTAGGGAATGGATTAATATGTTTCAAGTGTAAGTGAGATACATCATAACCTTTACCCATTAGTTCTCTTACCGCAGTTTTTATAGCGCCACTTGTAGAGCCCCAGCCTAACACTAGAAGTTTTCCACTGTCCTTTCCGCTATCCACTTTTACATCAGGTATTGCATCAGCTATTTTGGCTACTTTTTCTGCACGTTGTGCAGTCATTTCTCCGTGGTTTTTAGCGTCGTAAGACACATTGCCGGTTTGGCTTTGTTTTTCTAATCCACCAATACGATGCATTAATTCTTTTGTGCCTGGTATTACCCATGGCCTAGACATTTTCTCATCGCGTTGGTATGGATAAAATTTTCCATCCCCGCCATTGGGCTCAGTGGTAAATTTAACCTCTATTGGTTTCAAATCACTAGCATTGGGGAATCTCCATGGTTCAGTACCATTAGCAATATAGCCATCTGTTAAACAGATAACAGGGGTCATATATTCTACAGCTATTCTTGTAGCCTCCAGAATGGTGTCAAAGCAGTCTGCAGGAGATGAAGCTGCTATAACAGGCAATGGTGCTTCTCCATGACGGCCATACATAGCCATCAAAAGGTCACTTTGCTCTGTTTTGGTAGGTAGACCTGTTGAGGGACCCCCACGTTGAATATCCACTATAACCAAAGGAATTTCTAGCATAGTAGCTAGTCCTATAGCTTCAGTTTTTAGCGACATGCCAGGTCCGCTGGTGGTGGTTACACCTAATCCTCCGGCATAACTTGCGCCAATTGCTGCACAAACAGCCGCTATTTCATCCTCAGCTTGAAATGTTTTTACGCCATTGGCTTTATACTTAGATAGCTCATGCAAAACATCAGAAGCAGGAGTAATAGGATATGAGCCTAAAAATAAAGGAAGACCACTCAGTTCAGAAGCGGTTACTAATCCTATTGCAGTTGCTTGGTTGCCCGATATATTTCTATAAGTACCTTTTGGTAATTGTGCCGCATTTACTTTAAACCTTGAACCAAAAATTTCAGTATGGTCGCCAAAGTTCCATCCCGCTTTAAGGGTTTTAATGTTGGCTTCTGCTATCTCAGGTTTCTTAGCAAATTTTTCATTGATGAAGTTTATGGTATAATCCATTGGCTCGTCAAACATCCAGAATAGTAAGCCTAAAACAAACATGTTTTTAGACCTATCTATTTCTTTCATGCCTAGCCCTGTACCTTGTAAACACTCTTTAGTAAATCGTGTTACATCAATTTTATATACAGTATAGCCTTCTAAAGTTCCATCTTCTAGAGGATTAGCTCCATCGGGATAACCTGCCAAGCCCAGATTTTTTTTATCGAAACCAGCTGTATTGGCTATTATAATTCCACCTTTTTTTAGCTTAGGCAAGTCTACTTTTAGGCCTGCTGCATTCATGGTTACAAGTACATCATACTCGTCTCCGGGAGTGAAAATTTCTTTACTTCCAAAATGAACCTGAAAACCAGAAACACCTGCTGTTGTTCCCATTGGGGCTCTAATTTCAGCAGGAAACTCCGGGAAGGTACTTAAGTCGTTACCTAAGTAGGCTGCAGTATCAGTAAACTGGCTACCAGTCAACTGCATACCATCTCCTGAGTCGCCGGAAAATCTTATTACAACGCTTTCTGCTTCTATTACAGGAACGTTATGGTTGTTAGAATTATCTAATATTTCCATTATAATTTTGAATAAATGAGGTGGGGGAGTATTATAACCTCAAACCATTCCGATAATAGCCACTGCACTATTGATAGTCATTAAAAAAGGCTATCTGAAAACAGGCTAGATATAGAAGTGTTTCAGGGATGAGTCCCCCGACTTATTTTTTGCACCGCAAAGATACTTTCATTTGGTAATACATTGGCTTTAGGGATTACTAATCCTTATCACCAATTTGTAAATATTAACATAGCCTATAACTATAAATTAGGGCGTAGTATCGCTGTCGTTCAGTTTTACGTTGGCTGTACGTTTTCTTAGGGTAATATTTAAAGTTTCTACCACAAGCGAGAAGCCTAAGCAAGAATATATGATACTTTTATTTACTTCTTCATGCAAGCCGCCGGCTATTAATACCACACCAATAACCACTAGAAAAGAGAGGGCTAGCATTTGTAATGAAGGGTGCTTATTAATGACTTTGGCTACCGGACCAGAGAATAACATCATAATAAACATAGATACTATTACAGCAAGTATCATTATCAATACCTCATCTACTAAGCCTACTGCAGTAAGTATAGAGTCGAATGAGAATACCATATCTACCAGTACAATTTGAACTAGTATAGATACAAAACTGTTTTTATTACCCGATTTTTTTTCTTCATGGTGCTCTTCAGCCTTTAATTTATGGCTTATTTCAAGCGTACTTTTTACTAATAGGAACAGACCTCCGGCAATTAGAATCAAGTCTTTATAACTAAGTGGTAATTGTCCTCCGCCCTCTTTAGCCCAAAATGTAGGAATAGTAAATACCGGGTCTTTTAACGCTATAATTTTATTAATAAACAGTAAAAGACATACTCTAAATACCATAGCCATAAGCATACCTATGGTTCGGGCTTTAGGTTGTTCTTTTGCGGGTAGTTTGTCTGTTACAATAGATATGAAAATAATATTGTCTATCCCAAGTACTATTTCAAGAAAACAAAGAGTGACTAAACTGATCCATACGGCAGGGTTAGAAAAATCTACAGATAATAACATGTGAATATGTGCGATTGTTGTGGTCGCAAAAATATTCATTTATTCAAGATTTCATACTGTTATAAAACCTATTACAGTGTTAATATGACATTATCTATTTACCAAAAAGCAAAACACCTCTCCCGGTCCATGCACACCTACTACTAGTGTTTTCTCTATATCTGCTGTTCTGCTAGGTCCTGTATTTAAGTTTATCATAGATGGTAGGTCGTTGCCGTATTTTTTCTTCAATAGGTCAAGCCCATCTTTTAGGTCAGCAACTATTTGGTCGGTATACGCTACTACAATATGTACCGGATAAAATATAGGTGCAGTTCTGCCCATATGCTGGCTGCTACTAAAGAGTATGCTACCTGTGCGGGCTACCAATAATTCACAATCAGTAATGCAGGCATCAGCTTGCTCTATATGTTCTGATGCATTACTTAAAATAGGCACATCGTTTTGCAAGAAAAGCTGTTCTATCCTTTTATTAGAACACATCAAGTGCTGCCAACCCATATTTTCATGAAGGATAACAAGGTTTTGTAATAATTCAATATCATTATCACAAAAAACAAATTTACCACCCAGGCCAATGAAGTTTTCTGCAAATATTTCGTCTACTAAATGGCTACTGTTTTTATACAGTGGGCTATCGTCTTTTTCCAATTCAGGAAAAGGAATAGGCAAACTAGCCTCAGATAGGCTTTTTCTTATCTTGCTAAGTATATTTTCTTTGGCTTTCGATGTTTTTAATGTCTGCACTTTGCAAAAGTAAACTACTTTTTTGTCTCTTATAAATAAAAAGTTTGTAGAAAAATTTTTCAATAATATGTTGATTGAATATTATTTACGAAAAACGATAAAAAATATATATTATTCCACCCAAGAAATTATTATGCTACTGCGTCTTTATTAATGTGAATGGTAGTAAAAGTTAAAGGCGCCTTTGCTTCTATGCTGTTTGCAAATAGTTTTCAAGATGTGAATTAAAATAATTACCCTATATAACTTATAACCTTATCAAGACATTAATAAAAAGTGATTACCTGTAGACCCCCTATAAATTTGGTTAGAGAGCCAGCTGAAAGCACAGGAAGCCCCTGTAAACACATTGCCATAAAATAGTAAAAAAGGTGTGATGATGCACTAATATAAATGACGATATGAAAAATTGATGGATATATAGTTGTAATTTGAGCTAATAATTAAAACGCCCATGCCTGCATATTCTGAACAGGATATTATTACAGGATGCCGGAAAAGAAACCGGGCAATTCAAGAACATCTGTACAAACAGTACTACAGTATGTTTTTGAAGGTGTGCGCGCGATATGCTAAAAGCATGCAGGATGCAGAACAACTCCTCAACGATGGCTTCCTGAAAATATTCACTCAGATAGATAAGTATAGTAATATAGGTTCATTCGAAGGTTGGATGAAAAGGGTAGTAGTAAATACCTGCCTAGACTATTTGCGCAGTACTTATCTTAAAGAAGAGATGACAATGCATGTAAATGCAGTGCAGCCTGAGGAAACAAATTTGGCAGTAACTAATGAAGGATTGGAAAATATTGAGTTTAAAGCTCTGGTTAGTATGATTCAAACCCTTCCATCAATGACAAGAACAGTTTTCAACCTTTTCGTTTTCGAAGGGTTTAACCATAAAGAAATATCTGAGCAATTAGATATAAGCGAAGGAACCTCGCATTGGCATGTTCACCAGGCAAGGAGTATACTTCAAAAAAAAATAATAAAAACTGAACAGCAAAAAGTAACGTATGAAGCCAAGAGAATTTGACGATCTGGTCAGACAGAAGTTTGAACAGAACGACTTTGAGTACAGTCCCAAAAATTGGGATAAGCTCTCTGAGCAGTTGGATGGTCGTGCGAAAAAACGCGGTTTATTAGTATGGTGGATGCCTTTAGTGGGTGTAGCCGCTTCTGTAGCTCTGGCTATGGGGGTAACGGTTGTTATGCGCAGTGGTAACGATTTAAAATCTGGTTCTGCTGAGTTTGTTGCTAAAAGTCAAACTGTTAAAAACTTAGATAAAGTAAATACAGGTGTTGAAAATAATGTTCTTACATCTGTTTCTATTGATAATGCTACTATTAGTAAGAAGGGAGGTGTAAGCCGCTCTACTAGAATTACTAACTTGAATACTGCTCAGTCTAATGAGCAAGTTCAGTTGTTAGTAAATAATTCTGCTACTAAAACTAATGAAACAACTAGCTTTTCATCTGAAGAAAAAACTTCTGAAGAAAGCTATGCAGTTAAGCCAACTTTAAACAATACCCCTAGAACAGTAAAATCAGTTCATGTTAATATAGATTTATTAGCAGACAACACAGAACTTGCTAAGAAAGAAAAAGCAAAAAAGAAAGTATTGCTTAATAACGACAAGGCAATGTATACTTTCAATGAAGAGAATAGGGTAGCTAATCATAGTAAAACTTCTATAATTCTTTCTGGTGGTCTTAATTTTGGTAATAGAAGCAATGGTTATTCTATAGGCGCATCTGCTCGTAGAATGGTGAATGACAAGGTATACGTTGAAGGAGATGTCGCTTTTATGGGCTCATCTAATACTCAAGAGGTGTTATACTCTGAAAAAGTATCTTCTGCTTCACTTGCTAAAACTAACTCTTACGGAGGCATGATTGCTGCACGTACCGGTGATGTAAATGCTAAAAATTCAGGAGAGTCTGCTCCTAAATCTACCGACAATCCAGGTATGACAGAGGTTATAAAGAGCAATAATGTTTCTTATAATCTGTACTATGCTCAAGTTACTCCTTCTATAGGTTATAAAATAATGAAGCGTTTCTCTTTGGGTGTTGGCCCCGACTTTCAAAAAATGTTAGTTGATAATAGACCCGCTCCATCTACAGTAGATAAAGGTAACCTTAGAGAAATGCCTACTTTCGATATAGGTTTGGTAGGTAAAACCGAAGTAGCTGTTACCAATAATATTAAAGCTGCTGTTTATTATAGAAATGGTATTAACAATGTAATCACCCCTATGAATAAGTTTATAGACAGAAATTACGTTCAAGTTCAAGTGAAATGTACCATTTTCAATAAGTAAAAGTTACCATTTGTTTTATATCAAGAGCCATATAGTATATACTATGTGGCTCTTTTGTTACTGCATATAATTCACCGCACAAAAAAAAGTGGATGATTGCTCATCCACTTAATTATAATTAATGTAAAGTACTATTCCGGTTGATGGAATGGATAATGGTAATTAGTTACTGGTACATATGTTTCTTTAATCGTACGTGGGCTTAACCATCTGTATAGGTTTAGTATTGAGCCTGCTTTATCATTAGTGCCTGATGCTCTTGCGCCACCAAATGGTTGCTGACCTACTACTGCACCTGTTGGTTTATCATTAATGTAGAAGTTGCCTGCACTGTTTACTAAGCGTTTAGTAATAAACTCTATAGTATAACGGTCTTGTGAGAAAATAGCCCCTGTTAATGCATATGGAGAAGTAGCATCTAACACATCAAGTGTTTGTATCCATTGGTCTGCTTCGTAAGTATATATAGTTAATACAGGTCCAAATATTTCTTCACACATAGTAGTATACTTCGGATCTGTAGTCTCTATTACAGTTGGTTCTATAAAATAGCCTTTAGACTTGTCATAATGGCCACCATATAAAATTGAAGCAGCCCCATTGCTATTCTTTACATTGTCAATGTATTTGGTAATACTGTTAAATGCACGCTCGTCTATCACTGCGTTAATGAAGTTAGTAAAATCGTCTACCACACCCATTTTCATTGTTTTAAGCTCTGCTACTAGCTTAGTTTTTATTTCAGCAGCAAGGTTTGCCGGTAAGTAAGCTCTAGAAGCTGCCGAGCATTTTTGTCCTTGGAATTCAAAAGCACCTCTGGCTAGGTTAGCTACCACAGCATCTACATTAGCAGTAGGGTGTACAAATACGAAATCTTTACCACCTGTTTCTCCTACTATGCGCGGATATGTTTTGTATTTCGCAATATTCTCGCCTATAGACTTCCACATATTCTGGAATACACCCGTAGAACCGGTAAAGTGTATACCTGCAAAATCAGGATGAGAGAAACATAAATCACCTATTACAGGTCCTGAAGGGTAAACTAGATTGATTACGCCATCTGGTAATCCTGCTTCTTGCAATATTTCCATAAATACGCTTGCAGAATATACCTGTGTGTTTGCCGGTTTCCACACCACTACGTTTCCACACATAGCAGGTGCAGTAGGCAAGTTGCCACCTATAGCAGTAAAGTTAAATGGAGTTATAGCCAAAATAAAACCTTCAAGTGGTCTATATTCCATTCTATTATTAAAGCCTGGCACCGAAAGAGGTTGTTCTTTATATATTTTACTTAGAAAATATACATTGAAGCGTAAGAAATCTATTAATTCGCACGCGCTATCTATCTCTGCCTGATATGCATTTTTACTTTGGCCTAGCATAGTAGCTGCGTTCATTTTATATCTATACTTATTGGCTAGTAGTTCTGCAGCTTTCATAAATATAGCTGCTCTGTGTTCCCAGCTAGTAGCAGCCCATTTTTCTCTAGCATTTAGTGCTGCAGCTATAGCATCTTTTACATGCTGCTCATCCGACTGGTGAAAATGTCCTAATAAATGAGCTGTTTCATGTGGTGGTCTTATTTCTACTAATTTATTGCTACGCACTTCTTTGCCGTCTATATACATAGGTATATCTCTTTTTACGGCTTTTAGCTCAGCTAGTGCTTTCTGAAGTTGTTTTCTTTCAGTCGTTCCGGGGCCATAACTTAGAACCGGTTCATTTTTAGGCTCTGTATAGTCGAAATAAGCATTATTCATAACTAGTATATTAATTTGTTATAGTACACAATATTATTGGATTGCAAAGGTAGTGGTAAACCATCAATAGGTTAGCATCCAAGTTGTTAACGAATGTGGAACTTATTATAACCCTTGTTTTTCTTATCATTTATTTACCCCTTAAATTTTTGTTTGTTTCATAGATATTATATAATTTACTATTGGATAATTAGGCAATTATGAATGTTATGCAAAACAGTTCTTTACAAACAGCGGCAACTAAGCTGCTTTCTGCCGGGCATACAAAGGCAGATATTATTGATACGCTTAAGCAGCAAGGCTTCGACGAGTTTATAATTTCTGAAGTTCTTACAGAATGTATTAAGCTTAGAAATGCTAAAAAACGTACTAATGGGTTAGCATATGTATTACTTGGTGCTATAGTATGTTTGGGTAGTTGTGTGCTCACTTTGCTATCTAGTGGAGGACAGAGTTACCATTTTATTTTATTTGGCCTTACTTCAATTGGTATTTTATTTGTCTTTGCCGGCTTAGTCAACATTTTTGGCTAGTATGTTATTTGATGTCATGCCAACATCATTTATAACATTTCGTTGATTTTGATTATCCTTATTGTTTTAAAATCTTATTACTTTTGGCCGCTGAATTATAGCACAAACACATAATTGAAATATTAACTTTTTATGGCAAAAATTAAAGTAGCCAACCCGGTTGTTGAATTGGATGGCGATGAAATGACTAGAATTATATGGAAGTATATTAAAGATAAATTGATACTTCCGTATTTAGATATAGATATTAAATACTACGATTTAGGTGTAGAATATCGCGACCAAACTAACGACCAAGTAACTGTAGATGCCGCTAATGCTATTAAGCAATACGGCGTAGGTATTAAGTGTGCTACCATTACTCCTGATGAGGCTCGTGTAAAAGAGTTTAATCTAAAGCAAATGTGGAAAAGCCCTAACGGTACTATACGTAATATATTAGATGGTACGGTTTTTAGAGAGCCTATAGTTATGACTAATATTCCTAGATTAGTACCAAACTGGACTGCTCCTATCTGCATTGGTCGCCATGCTTTTGGAGATCAGTACAGAGCTACTGATATGGTTATAAAAGGTAAAGGTAAATTAACCATTAAGTTTGAAGGTGAAAACGGCGAGGTAGTAGAGCATGAGGTATACAACTTTAAGGGAGATGGTGTAGCATTAGCTATGTACAATACCGAAGATTCTATTAGAGGTTTTGCAAGAGCCTGCTTCAATATGGCATTGCAGAAAAAATGGCCATTATACTTCTCATCTAAAAATACCATTCTTAAAAAATACGATGGTAGATTCAAAGATATTTTTGAAGAAGTATATCAAAATGAATTCAAAGCTCAATTTGACGAAAATAAACTAGTATACGAGCATCGCCTGATAGACGACATGGTAGCTAGTGCATTAAAATGGCATGGAAACTTTGTATGGGCTTGTAAAAACTATGACGGTGACGTACAAAGTGATACGGTAGCTCAAGGTTTCGGTTCTCTTGGTCTTATGACTTCTGTTTTAATTACACCTGATGGTAAAACTATGGAAGCAGAAGCCGCACATGGTACTGTTACCCGCCACTACAGAGAGTATCAAAAAGGTAATCCAACTTCAACTAATCCTATTGCATCTATTTTTGCTTGGACAAGAGGTTTAGCATTCAGAGGCAAGTTAGATGGTAATCAAGAATTAATCAATTTTGCTGACGCTCTAGAAAAAGTATGTATTGAAACGGTAGAGAGCGGTAAAATGACTAAAGACTTAGCTGTATGTATACATGGTAATAAAGTATCTCATGGTAAAGACTATATGTATACTGAGGAGTTCTTAGATGCTATCAATGAAAATTTGAAAGCAAAGTTGGCTTAATAGCCCCTAGCTATTAAAAATACTTGTTTTATCATGGCTTTTTAAGAGAACTGATATATATTTATAGCTTAAAATATAGGTACAACTAAATAGATTAAATGAAAAAGATAGTATTGCCCTTAGTGCTTTTGGTAGCTATGTACGGAATGATAGCTTGTAATAAACAAGACGATACCAGAACTACATCTACATTAGGCGTAGGTATCGGTGCTATGGGTTTATCTTTCAATAAGGTTTACCCTTTGTATATAATGAAAGATAGTGCTGGTAATACTTATCGCGATTCTACATTTTTGATATTTAGATCTAATGGCTCTTTAACTGAGGTTAAATACGTTTTCGATTCAGGTTCTTACACGTATCCCGATTCCTTAACTTATGTAGTTAATCCAAGTTTTGTACAAGGTGTCACCTGGAATCACATTCCCAATGTACAACTGTTAACTATATATCCTACTTATGATACCAATAAGAAAACTATTGTTTTCCCGGTATTTGAGTATCTGAGAAAAGGAACAGTAAATATGTATAAGGCTACCGATGAGAAAGCTGGAAACATCTATTTCTCTCTTACTAGCCCTGCGCTTACTTCTAATGTAATAGTGTACGGACAATTAGTAAAATAAGTCTTTAATTATAGTTATTATAAGGAGTCGGCACTACCGGCTCCTTATTTTTTTATAAGAAGCCTTCTAGTTTTATGAATAAAAAATTTGTTCCGGTTATAGCTTCTGCATTAATTATTGCAGTATCTGTATTGTTACAGTACTCAGCTTCTTTTTTAGTATACTACAATAGTGTGGTGTATCCTGCCTACTACAATTTTAGGCATAGCTTATTTTCGTTTACAAATTATAGTATAGGCGATGTACTGTATTTTTTATTAGGCGTATTTTTACTTTATTCTGTTATAAGCCTTTTGGTTTATACATATAATTATAGAATACTACCTTATGTATTAAGCTCTGTTTTAAAAAAAGTATTTTGTGGTATTGCCATTTTATACTCTTTCTTTCTATGGGCATGGGCCTATCATTACAATGATGAGCATCTTTATACTGTTTGGAAACTCAATCAATATAATCAAGTCTATGATACAAGTTCAATTCTAAAACTAAATAAACAACTAGTAGATTCATTAACAAAATACTCAACTGCTTCTTTCCATATTGATTTGGTAACTGTAAATACCATAGCCAAAAACAGTTATAAGAATACAGTAGACATGTCTGTTGCTTCAGATGATTTGCAAATAAAAGAGAGTCGGTATAGTTATTTTTTAGAAAGATCCTCTATAGAAGGTTATCTAAATCCGTTTACAACAGAAGGGCAGATAAATAAAAATGTACCTCAATTTTCCATGCCATTTGTAGTATGTCATGAAATGGCTCATCAGGCAGGTATTGCTTATGAGGGAGATGCAAATTTGCTGGCATTTATTGTTTGTGCTACATCCAATCACACCGCATTCAGATATGCAGCTTACTTCAATCTATGGCAGTACGCCAACAGAAAGCTATACTATATAGATAGTGTAAAAAGTAAGCACTATGAGCAGCAATTGCCACCTGTAGTGAAACAACACTTGAAAATTATGGAACATAGAGCAGAGCTTTATGATAACTATTATAATAAAGCTAATACAGCTTTTTATAACGAATATTTGCGCCTGCATCAGAATGGTGAGGGTATGAAGAGTTATGCAGGCTTCACTCGATCTGCCTGGATACTTATCAGTAATAGTCTTTTGGTACCATCTTATAGGTGGAAGCTGCATTAAAAATGCCGACTAAGAAGACTCAAAGTCGGCTTATCTACACTTACATCTACTTTAAAAAATTATGGTTGGGGAGTGTATCGCAAATATGGCTTTATTACCCTCAATCCTTTTGTAAATATTTTTATAGCATCATTGGTCGATATTGTAGGCACTACTATAACATCTTGTCCTTCTTGCCAGTCTGCCGGTGTTGCTACGCTATGTTTAGCAGTTAATTGTAGTGAGTCTATTACCCTAAGTACCTCATTAAAATTTCTACCTGTTGAGGCAGGGTAGGTGATAGTTAGTTTTACTTTTTTATCTGGCCCTATTACAAATAACGATCTTACAGTACTTGTAGTCGAAGCGTTAGGGTGAATCATATCATAGAGCTCGGCAATAGTGCCTCCTATATCTGCAATAATGGGAAAATCTACATTAGTATTCTGAGTTTCATTGATATCATTTATCCATTTTAAATGCTGTTCTACCGGATCTACGCTCAGTGCTATAGCCTTTACATTACGTTTTGCAAACTCATCTTTTAGTTGTGATGTTCTACCAAGTTCTGTTGTGCACACTGGTGTGAAATCTGCCGGATGAGAAAAAAGTACACCCCAACTATCTCCTAAGTATTCGTGAAAAGAAATTTCCCCTAAGGTTGTTATTGCCTTAAAGTCGGGTGCTATATCTCCTAGTCTTAATGCCATGATGATTCTTTTTTGTAGGATTGGTTCTTAAAAATTTATTTGTGAGTCACAAATGTATAAATAGTCTACTTATTTAGTAGACTAAATAATTGTTAAAACAAATGCGCTCATTTATTGCATTTCAAGTGAAATACTGCAATGCTAAAACATCTATGTTTAATAGGCTTTAATTACTTTAAAAACAATGCTTTAAATGTTGATTCTAGAATTGATTATATGCCTGATATTATTTACTTTGCAAAACCAATGAAATGCTGATTATTTGTAATATTACACTAAACCGGTAGACTAATGCTTTCTAAAAAAACACAATACGCCTTGAAAGCTGCCTCATATTTGGCAGAGAAGTATAATAAAGGTCCTATCTCTATTCAAGAAATTTCTGAGAAAAAGCAAATACCACTAAAGTTTTTAGAAAACATATTGCTACAACTAAAAAATGAAGGTGTTTTTGAAAGCAAAAAGGGTAAAGGTGGGGGCTATTTTTTACCTTCTCCTCCTGAGGAAATTCCGGTTGCAAAAATTATACGAATCATAGAAGGGCCTATTTCTATGCTACCTTGTGTAAGCTTGTATTTTTA
This sequence comes from uncultured Flavipsychrobacter sp., assembly GCA_964461535.1. Taxonomy (GTDB): domain Bacteria; phylum Bacteroidota; class Bacteroidia; order Chitinophagales; family Chitinophagaceae; genus Flavipsychrobacter. The sequence continues at coordinate 18,934 of CAYWUY010000028.1, read as the reverse complement.
TAAAAAGTGCGATGATTGCAATGAGGTTAATTGTAAAATCAATAAGGTGTTTGCAGATGTAAGGGATGCTACATTAGGTGTATTAGAAAAAAGATCACTCAAGGATATTTAGAAATAAAAATGGGAAGCTCTAAAACAGCTTCCCATTTTGTTAGGTCAATCCATTCTTGTTAGTTAATACTTTGTATTTGGTAGGGCAGCAACATCATGGCTTTGCCATTCATACTCTTAAGCTTTTTTAGTTGTTGCAAGTACTGAAGCTCCTCGCTCATTAATTCGTCTTTAACTGCTTTTCCTATCACTTTAGCTGCCGCATCATCAACGCCATATTTTTTCATTAAATACTGGAATTTATCCTCAACAGTAGGGTATACCCTCACTGAATAGTCTTTCAGTTTTGCTAGTTTAGCAGCACTTGCTATTGCTCTGTCTAGCCCACCTAATGCATCTACAAGGTGAATGTTTAGTGCATCTTTACCGGTCCACACACGGCCTTGTGCTATGCTGTCTACATCAGCTTTGTTTAGTTTACGGCCTTGCACCACATGGTTTTTAAATAGTTCATACACAGCATCTACATTGTGCTGCATTCTTTGCATTTCAGCTTCTGTTAACGTTCTTGTACCCGATGGTAAATCAGCATATGGCGCATTTTGTACCCTGTCAAATGTCACCCCAAGCTTATTTTTCATCATTTTTTCTATGTTGAATGCCATACCAAATACACCAATGCTACCCGTTATAGTGGTAGGCATAGCAAAAATGCTGTCCGCATTGCTTGCTATATAATAGCCACCTGAAGCCGCATAGTCGCCCATAGATACTACTAAAGGCTTCTTGCTTTTAAGTAATTGTAATTCTCTAAGTATTACATCAGATGCTAGCGCACTACCTCCTGGCGAGTTTACGCGAAGTACTACAGCTTTTACTCTATCATTAGTTGTAAGTTCTCTTATTTCATTACAAAAATCTCTTGATGCTATTTGGTATATGTCTTCCTTCTCTCCGTCAACTATTTCTCCTTCTGCTACCAATATTGCAATTCTGCCATTTTCTGAATTATAATCAGATAATACTGGATCATAATCTTTCAGATTAATATAGCTAATTGAAGAAGCATTAGATTTTTTAAGAAGTTTCAATAATCTTACTTCTACTTCATCCCAATAGGCTAGTCCCGTTATAAGTTGGTTATCTACTGCATCTTGGGGAAATTCTATTGTTCCGTTTTGAGTTAGTTTATTAATCTCATCAGCACTTTTTTTAGATTTTTCAGCTGTCACTTTTACAAATTCTTCCCATATGCTGTTTTGCATAGTCTGTATTTGCAGTCTGTTTGGGTCACTTATTTTATAAGCTCTAAAAGGCTCTGTAGCACTTTTGAATTTACCGGCATAAAATATTTGTGGTTCTACTTCTAGCTTATCAAGTGCGCCTTTAAAAAAGGCTAGGGTAGTTGCCAACCCCTTCAGCTCAAATTCTCCTGCTGGGTTTAAGTATATTTCATCAGCTACCGATGCTATATAATATGCACCTTGTGTATACACCTCACCATAGGCGATTATAAACTTCTTAGATTTTTTAAATGCTGCTAAATAGCCTCTAAGCTGTTCTGCAGTAGCCCAGTTAAGTGGCGTAGGACTTACTTTTATAAGTATACCTTTTATATTATAATCTACTGCGGCATCTTTAAGTGCCTCACCTATATCATAAAGACCATCTTGCATTTGCGACGAGCCGCTTAAGAAGGCTAGGGAATTGGTATTGCCTTGTTCGTGTATTTTTTTAGATAAGTCTATTACAAGCACTTCCCCGCTAGCTACTTTTTGTTTCTCTACATAGCTGGCAGCTTTTTTAACTATGCTTACTATTACGCCCATTAATACTATTCCGGATATGAATATCGCTAGAAATGAGGCAAAAAACATTTTCAAAAATTGTTTCATATTTGTGGTTTTCTAAAATATAAATGTAAAGTTAATTTCATATTTGTAGGCTTTATTACAATGTTTTCATAAAAAAAAGTTTACGCTGTTTGGCGTAAACTTCTCTCATTCTCTATAAAACCTTTATTCAATTTCTTCTTTAAAGTCTATACCATAGTGTGCTAGTTCTGTAAGTACAGGCCTATACACGCTAGGCATATTAGGTATTAGCACCCCGGTCGGGTATTTTATTTTTTTATTAATAACCATTCTTGCTAAAATCCCCATTGGTAGTCCTACTGTTTTAGCCATAGCAGAGTGGTCGCCACCTTCACCTTTAATTACCATGGTGCTGGTTAGTTTAGTTTTTCTATCGCGGTGCATGTATTCAAATTCGTGTTGCATCACCACCATGTCTTTGTCTGTAGGATTCATGCGCCATTTCTCAAGCAATAATTCTAGCAAAATGTCTCCTGAACTAGCAGTGCCAGGGCTCAATGGTTTTTGATCTAGTATACCTAGCCAATTAAGCATGCCTATTAGTTTATCGTCTTTGGCTACCATTAGTCTATTAGCTACATACCCTAATAAGTCATTGTAATTTGCGCAGCCTAGTTTTTTCATTACCCAACCAGCATAAGTTAGTCCGTCTTTTTCTATTACGTCAGTAGTATTGGTAAGGTCAAGTGTTATTAATGCATGCCAACCTTTACAAAATGACGGATAGCGAAGTGTGGCACGTAAAAACGTTTTTATGCCAGGTATATCATAAGATTCTAGATATTTTATAGAATCTCTATTAGGATAATATGCAAGAGGTTCTAATCCCTCTACTTTAATCTTCTTATTGTTTTCAAATATTCTGTCGTAAGTAATTTCAGTTTCCTTACCATTACTTAGGTATTTGGCACCGCCAAAGCCGGCCGTAATAATATTTTTTGGGTTCCAGCTAAATTTATAATGCCAAGGATTATCATCGCTTTCTGGTGCAATTAATCCGCCGCAGTATGATTTAAAGCTGTATATGTTACCTGCCACACGCTGTATGCCATGTATTATTTTATTGGCGGTCATGTGGTCTATTCCCGGGTCTAGCCCCATTTCACACATAAACATCAGCCCTGCTTCTTTTACTGCAGCATCCATGCTTTTCAATTCATCCGATACATAGGAAGATGTAATTAGATTTTTCTTGAATTGAAGGCAATCTTTAGCTAAATGAATATGTAAGTGCGGAGGCATTAGGGAAACTACTATGTCTGCACGTTTTACTAATGGTTCTCTATGTGCCGGATTGGTAATGTCTATTACCGCAGCTTCAGCATATATACTATTATTAGTTTTATCAGCAATGGCTTTTGCATCTCCGTCAGCAACAATTACTTTCCATTTTTGTGATGGTGCATGGGATATTAGGTATTCGATTAGGTAGGTAGATGATTTGCCGGCACCGGCAACCAAAATCGTGCGCATAAGTCTTTAGATAGATTATGATTGATTCGCAAAATTAATGTTATTACCTAGTATTTTTGAAATCGATAAGACCTTTATTTTTAATAAATAAGTTAATTAACTTAGAATGAGCGTGCTAAATTGGAATAAATACGAATATTCGACCGATGAATTGAATGAATTAGGAAAAAATACACTGGGTCAGCATCTAGACATAAAATTTATAGAAGTAGGAGCCGATTATATAAAGGCGTCTATGCCGGTTACCAGTAAAACCCATCAGCCTTATGGCTTACTTCATGGTGGTGCTTCTGCAGCTTTAGCTGAGACCATTGGTAGTGTAGCTTCTTGGATGACTATAGATAGAGAGAAAAACATATGCGTAGGTATAGAGATTAACTGCAATCATATAAAAGCCAAACGTAATGGGTTAGTAATTGCAACTGCCAGGCCTTTACATATAGGTGCTACTACTCATGTGTGGGATATTAAAATAACTGATGAGGCTGAACGTTTAGTATGTGTGAGTAGGCTTACTGTGGCTGTGCTAAAGAAAAAGCCTAATGTTGGCTAATAGTGGCACCCATATTTTAATGTAAATTGCACGCACATTCATGAGTGATAAAAAGCGATTATTTTTTACAGTAACCAACGATCTTAACTACGACCAGCGGATGTTAAGAATCTGCTCAACATTAGTAGATGCCGGTTACGATGTAACTCTTATTGGTTTTAAAAGAAAAACGAGTAAGCCATTAACTGATAAACCGTTTAAACAGGTAAGACTACCCATAATAGCAGAGCAAGGTAAAATCATGTATTTGCAATACTGGATTTTCTTGTTCTTTTATCTATTATTTAGCAAGGTTGATGTGTATTGTGCTATTGACTTAGATACTATCATGCCGGTATATTATGCCTCCAAAATAAGGGGTAAGCATAGGGTATACGATGCTCATGAAATTTTTACCGAGTTAAAAGAGGTTATATCTCGTCCTTCTGTTTATAAAATGTGGACATGGATTGCGCGCCATACTGTACCTAACTTTCCGGTAGGCTATACCATAGGTCCTTGTTATGCCGAAGATTTTAAACAACGTTATGGTGTTAATTATGGTGTAGTAAGAAATGCAACGGTGTTAAGGGATATAGTAATACCTGAGAAAAAAGAAAAATTCATTCTTTATCAAGGAGCAGTAAATGTAGGTAGGTGTTTTGAACAGCTTATCCCTGCTATGAAACAGGTAGATGCTCAGTTAATAGTGTGCGGAGAAGGCAATTTTTTTGAAAATGCTAAAGAGCTTACTAAATCACTGGGTTTAGAAGATAAAGTGGTTTTTAAAGGATATGTTCCCCCTGCTCAACTCAAGGAGTTTACCATTCAGGCATATATAGGTATAACATTGTTTGAGGATACTAGCTTGAGCAACAGGCTGTCTTTAGCCAACAGATTCTTCGACTATATGCATAATGGAGTGCCTCAGTTATGTATAAAATATCCTGAATATATTAAGGTTAATGAAGAGTTTGAAATATCTAATTTAATAGAAGATACTAGCCCTGATAATATTGCAGCGGCATTAAATAGAATGCTCAACGATACAGAATACTATCAATCATTACAGCAAAATTGTCTGTTAGCTCGTAAAAAGTATTGTTGGCAGGAAGAAGCAAAAACCTTGATTAAAACCTACAAAGACCTAGTTGGATAAAAAAGTTCATATAGTATCTTTCGATGTGCCTTATCCTGCCGATTATGGTGGGGCACAGGATGTTTATTTTAAAATAGTAGAATTATATCAACTGGGCTATAAAATTTACTTACACTGCTTTCAGTATGGTAGGCCTAATGCAGCGGTTTTAGAAAAGTACTGCGATAAGGTGTGGTATTATCCCAGAAAAACAGGTATTAAAGGTTTATCAATAACGCTTCCTTATATAGTTTCTTCAAGAATAGATAGTGATTTGCTTCAGCGGTTAGAAAGTATACAGGCGCCCATATTATTTGAAGGGGCGCATTGTTCGTATTATGCAGCTAGCAATAGCTTGAAACAAAGACTTAAAGTACTGAGGCCACATAATATAGAGTACGATTATTATAATAAACTAAGTTCCAGAGCTACAAGTTTAATACAAAAACTCTATTTCAAATTAGAGAGTAAACTACTCTATAAATACGAAAGACAATTGACTAGTATTGATGCATTTGTTACTGTAGCACTTACTGATAAAGACTTTTTTGAAGAATTATATCCAAACGCTCTTCATAAGCACATATCGTCTTTTCACCCGTTTGGTGAGGTAGATATTACATCGGGTAGTGGTAGTTATATATTGTATCACGGTAATTTATCTCATCCCGAAAATATTGAAGTCGTCCATTTCTTACTTGATAATATTATTCCTTTTGTAGATTTTCAGTTTGTAATTGCCGGTAGACAACCAGCTCAAAGCATTGTAGATAAAACTAATCTAGTTTCAAATTGTAAACTGGTTGCTAATCCTTCTACTGAAGAAATGGATAAATTGATTGAACAGGCACACATTCATTGTATACCTACATTTCAGGCTAGTGGGTTGAAACTAAAATTATTGGCTGCTTTATTTAGGGGTAGGCATGTATTGGTGAATAATGAAATGATATTTGGTGCAGGCATAGAGCATTCCGTTCTCAATATCGCAAATACTAAGGATGATATGCTGAATGAGTTAAAAAAGCTTATAGAATTGCCTTTTACCAATGAAATGATACAACAAAGGGTAACTGCATTAAAACCTTTTAGCAATAAAGAAAATGCAGTTAAACTTCACGAGGTTTTATCTAAAGCACACTAATTATTGTTTTTTATAGAAGTAACTACTTAGCCCCCAGCTAGTAGTAGTAGTTAGTTGCAGTTCGTTGTCAGATATATAGGATATTTTGTAGATGGCAGTATCTCTGCCTATTCTGTACTGAGCCACAGTGTCATTATAAATTACCCAGTTAAAAGAGTATGAAGTTTCTAACTTATTGGCAGTTACTTTTTCATACCCTGTTTTATCATTGTTATATTTTGTTATCGATAGATAGCCGGAGTCTACAGCTTTTATTTCATCGTTATCTATAACTTGATTTTTATTATCATCAGTAGCCACTCTCACTAGCTTCCAACTATTCTTAAGTCTATCTTCTTTACTACTTATGCCATCATTTTTACTGCAACCAATAGTTAGTAATATAAGAAGAATGTATACTGCTTGGGTTATAATTCGGTTAGAGTATGACATATAAAGAATGGTATTATAACAAAACAGGCTAGACATGAATTGTGTCTAACCTGTACAAATATAATAAAACTATAGTTTGTTTACTGTTTAATAATCGCCAAAACTTGTTTCAGGAAGTTCTGCAAGTGCTTGAGCCAACTGTTGGTCGTTAGGCGCTATTCCATGCCATTCGTGCGTACCTTCCATAAAAGATACACCTTTACCCATAGCCGTGTTCATTAGTATACAAATAGGTTTACCTTGACCGCACAACGATTTTGCTTGTTGCAATACAGCTACCACATTATCCATATCATTACCTTCCATATCTATAACAGTCCAGCCAAACGATTCAAATTTCGCTCTCAGAGAGCCTAAATTCATTACTTTATCCGTTGGTCCATCTATCTGCTGTCCGTTATAATCTACTGTTGCTATCAAGTTGTCTAGCTTATGGTGTGCAGCAAACATTATAGCTTCCCAGTTTTGTCCTTCTTGCAACTCACCATCTCCGTGCAATGAATATACTATATGGTTATCTTTATTTAGCTTTTTAGTAATAGCTGCACCGCAAGCCACACTCATACCTTGGCCCAAAGAACCGCTTGCAATACGCACACCTGGCAAATGCTCATGCGTAGCTGGGTGCCCCTGTAAACGTGAATTGATATGGCGGAAAGTAGCTAATTCACTTACCGGAAAATAGCCGCTACGTGCCAATACGCTATAGAATACCGGAGAAATATGACCGTTAGACAAAAAGAATACATCTTCATTAGTGCCATTCATGTCAAATCCGGGTTTACGATCCATTGCAGAAAAATACAATGCAGTTAGGAAGTCGGTACAGCCTAACGAACCGCCCGGATGGCCACTTTGAACTTGATGCACCATGCGCACAATGTCTCGGCGCACTTGAGTAGCCATTTCTTTAAGATTGATATTGCTCATTGAAAATTGCGAAAATTGTGCTGCAAAAGTAGGTGAATACTTGCATTATTTACAAATCAGTTTGTCAACACATCATTTTAGTAATTTGCAGCTGTTATGAATCGAACTGATAAGGCAGAGCAAGTTTTTACATCGTTATTACTTGACTGGCATAAAGATTTGAATGACAGGCAGTTGCCATGGAAAAATGAAAAGGACCCCTATAAAATATGGTTGTCAGAAATCATTTTACAGCAAACCAGAGCACAGCAAGGTTTACCTTATTATTTGAAGTTCACTGCTGCTTATCCTAGTGTGGTAGCTATGGCTAATGCTAACGATGAGGAGGTATTTAAAATTTGGCAAGGTCTTGGCTATTATAACAGATGTAAAAATATGTTGGCCACAGCTCGTTTAATAGTCGAAAAGCACGCGGGCCAATTTCCTAATACTTATGATGAAATTATTGCTCTCAAAGGTATTGGTCCATACACAGCCGCCGCTATTGCTTCATTTGCATTCGGGTTGCCGCATGCCGTAGTCGATGGCAATGTATACAGAGTACTATCTCGTTATTTTGCAATAGATACCCCAATTGATGAAACTAAGGGAAAACAACTATTTGCCGATTTAGCTCAAAAACTACTCTCTATTAACGATAGTGCCGCATGGAATCAGTCCATTATGGATTTGGGTGCTACGGTTTGTACCCCCAAAAATCCTCAATGCGATGTATGCCCTTTTACAAAATATTGCCAATCTAAGGGTACGGAATTGCTTCAGTTATTACCGGTTAAGAGCAAAAAGGTAAAAGTTTTAAACAGGTATTTTAATTATGTAATAATAGTTCAGGATAGTAAAATATGGATGCATAAGCGTGGCGCGGATGACATCTGGCAAAATTTATACGAACCATTTTTATTAGAATCAGATGAACTTTATACTGTTAAACAAGTTCATTCAAAGTTGGCTGAGCTTATCGTAAATGTTGCATCTAACAAAGTCTATCAAATAGGGGAGAGCAAGCAAAAGTTAACACATAGAAACATTTTTGCACGTTTTTTTAGAGTTGAACTTACCAGCGATTCTATATTTGAAGATAGGATAGGAGATTGGGTAGAAATAGAACAACTAAAGCACTTAGCCATGCCTAAAACCGTAGCTGATATGTTCAGTGAATATGTGCATATGTTCACATAATATTAAGAATATGCACTAATTGAAGGCGGAAATATTTTTTATTGCAACCTTTTATTTATTTTTGAAACGTTCACCAAACTAATATATACCTTGGAAGGTACCGACGGCGATACGAATACAACATCTTTGCTGCTTAACGCAGCCTCGCATGCGTTCTCTACATCTAACGCCACCATTCAGATAATAGCTATTCTCATATTGTTGTTGATGACTGCGGTAATTGCCGGCGCAGAAACAGCATATTTTTCTCTTACTGCAAAGGATATCAATTATTTAAAAACCAAAGAAAATGCTACGGCACGTCAGGCTATCCAATTGCTGGAGCAGCCCAAAATGCTATTAGCCACTATATTGGTTGCCAATAATTTTATCAACATAGCAGTTGTTATCACTACTGATGTTTTAATACACTCACTTTTACCACCCAATTTAGGCGCTTTAGTTTCCTTTTTGGTACAGGTAGTATGTGTAACGTTCCTATTAGTGTTATTTGGCGAGGTACTACCTAAAGTATATGCCACCCAAAACAATCTTAGGATGGCTTTATTTTCAGCACCGTATATAAGGTTGTTGTTCGAAGTGTTTAAGCCTGTAAGTGCTATGTTGGTTTCCTCTACCAAGTTTATTGAAAGCAAAATATCTACCAAGTCTGCCAATAACATTAGTAGCGAAGATTTTGAACATGCCATAGAACTTACGGTTGGTCACTCTGCTACCAAAGAAGAGGTAAATATATTTAAAGGTATATTGAAGTTTGGTAACATTACAGCTCGCCAGGTAATGAGAACTAGGCTTGATGTAGTGGCCATAGACCACGAAATGAATTTTGGAGAAGTAAGAGCTTTGTGTTTAGATGCCGGTTATTCTCGTTTACCCGTATATAAAGAAACATTAGATAAAGTAGCTGGTATCATTCATACCAAAGACTTTTTACCTTATTTAGATAGCGATGATGTAGAATGGCACAAACTCATTCGCCCTGCTTATTTCGTTCATGAATCTAAGCTTATTGAAGATTTATTGAAAGAATTTCAGCATAAGCGTATTCACTTTGCTATGGTAGTTGATGAATTCGGAGGTACTTCGGGCATTATTACCTTAGAGGATATCATGGAAGAAATCATAGGTGATATCAAAGATGAGTTTGATGAAGATGATTTAAGTTATAAAAAAATAGACAATAATAATTATATATTTGAGGGTAAGACTCTAATTAATGACGTGTGCAGAGTTTTAGGAGAACCTTCGGATACCTTCGAGGCTGTAAGAGGCGAAAGTGATTCTTTAGCTGGGTTAATTCTTGAAATTAAAGGTAAGTTTGCTGCTGTAAACGAGTCTGTACTTTTCGAAAATTACGAGTTCACTGTTTTAGCAGTGGAAAAAATGCGCATTCAAAGGGTTAAGGTTACTATTCATCCTCCTGTAGTTAATACTAAAAACTAATTAGTTAATTATCCTTAAATAGGTATTCTTTATAGGGTGCATTGGGTATATATTAGCATTCTATACTTAATTTAGCTGCATGTTGCAACAATATTGTGTTTCGTTAAACGAATACAAAAGACTTCCCACTCGCGAGGTTAAAATTGGTGGTTTATATCTTGGTGGTAATCATCCTGTAAGAATACAGACCATGACTACTACCGACACTATGGATACGGCTGCAACCGTGGCACAAACCATAAGATGTATTGAAGCAGGTGCCGAAATGGTGCGCATAACTGCCCCTAGCAAAAAGGAAGCTGAAAATTTGTTGCATATCAAAAATGCAGTTAGGGCTGCCGGTTTCGATACGCCTATTATTGCAGATATCCACTTTACCCCCAATGCTGCTGAGATAGCAGCAAGACTCATAGAGAAGGTACGTGTAAATCCGGGTAACTATATAGATAAAAAGAAGTTCGATTTTATTGAATACACCGATGCAGATTATGCCGAAGAAATAGAGAACATACGTAAACGTTTTACCCCTCTTGTTAAGATTTGCAAAGAGTATGGTACTGCCATGCGTATTGGCACCAATCATGGCTCTCTTAGCGACCGTATTATGAGTCGCTATGGCGATACTCCTATAGGTATGGTTGAAAGTGCTATGGAGTTTTTACGCATTGCTAGAGACGAGAGTTATCATCAAATAGTACTTAGCATGAAGTCTAGTAACCCTCAGGTTATGGTACAGGCTTACAGATTGCTAATTAATAAAATGAATGATGAGTTTGGCGAGTGTTATCCTTTGCACCTTGGTGTAACCGAGGCAGGAGATGGAGAAGATGGTAGAATAAAAAGTGCTATCGGTATCTGTACGCTATTAGAAGATGGAATAGGGGATACGGTTAGGGTTTCTCTTACCGAAGACCCTGAATTTGAAATACCTGTATGTAAGGACATTGTAAAAAGGTATAATGGCAGACTAGTCGATCACAATACTTTAATTGTTCCTGATACAGAAAAGATAGTACTTCCTTATAGTCCATTTAATTATCAAAGAAGAAGCACAGAAACTGTACAAAATGTTGGTAGTGCTCATGTGCCGGTAGTAGTAGCCGACTATAGCAAATACACTCATATAGACGCTGCTGACTTAAAGCATATTGGCTATAATTATAATCCTGATAGCGATAAGTGGTCAATAGCAGATGCAGCTGCTGATTATATATACACCGGAAACAATGTTATTAGCTTTGGCTTGCCGGGTACTTTAAAAAATATTTGCGACTATACTTATTGGAGTGCACTGGCCACTAAAGGTGAGGTTATTCCGCTAATGTCAGTTAAAGAGCTTAGTACTGCATCCTATCAAGGAGTTGTTTTTGTGCATCTGTCTGCAACTAGCTTTGATGCTTCTTATATAGCTATCATTAAAGCTCACCCTTCTGCAGTGCTATTTATAGATAGTCCTAAAGGTATGGTTGCCGTTCGCAACTATATGGCTTTATTAGCTTCGCATGGTATTAATAATCCTGTAGTACTAAAAGTAAGTAGTAATAAGGCCTCGGTAGACGAACAATTAATTCAGTTTGCTACTGAAACAGGTGGTTTATTACTTGATGGCATGGGCGATGGTGTTTGTTTAAGCAACGATGCTAGCGCCTTGCAAAATACCCAAATCAGCGGTAGAACTTATCTTGAAGTAAAGAGCAACGAGCAGTTTTTAAATAACACGGCTTTCTCTATACTACAAGCTACCAGAACTAGAATTAGTAAAACAGAATATATAAGCTGCCCTAGTTGCGGTAGAACGCTCTTCGATTTACAAGAAACCACATCTAAAATACGCTCTGCTACACATCATCTTAAGGGCGTAAAAATTGCCATTATGGGTTGTATTGTAAATGGCCCTGGCGAAATGGCCGATGCTGATTTTGGCTATGTAGGTAGTGGTCCGGGAAAGATTACCTTGTATAAAGGCAAAGAGGTGGTTAAAAGAAATGTACCTAGCGATATTGCCGTTACTGAATTAATTCAACTATTGAAAGATAATGAAGCTTGGGTAGATGCTGAATAACGTTTTAGTTGTTAGCATCATCCATTTCATGCGTTTGTAGCATTTGCTCCCATTCTGGTCCTAGCAGCAAGTGGCTACCCATGAATATACGCATCATTTGTACCATTTCTTCCGCATCCCACGAGTATACTCCTTGTGCAAAATATAGCCTGCCTTCTCTGGTTTCAAAATACAGGTGGCAGTTTTGTTGCATAGACTGTAATAGTTTTTCTTGTGTGTCAAATCCCCAGTAGTCAAATGTTCTACCTTTTAATGGATGATCAGTTTTAGCAGCAGGACCTTCATAGTGTAGCTCCCTAAGTAGCCTATAGTCATAGGTTTTTACTTTTTCAGAAAATATGTTTTTAGTTATAAAACTGATACAATTTTCCTCTAATAATATCTTCTCTGTTATATAGAATTTCTGTAGTAATCGTCTGCTGGCCAGTACATAAAGTACCACCGCACAACTTCCCGTTATCCAGTGAAAATAATTGTTTTTTAATGGGAATGACTGTATAAAAAATATGGTGGCTAAGGTAGCGGTGCACAAAAATTCAAATACTGATAGAGCTCTTACTCTACCATTGGCACGGTTGCCCATATTTATCAGTAGGCTGTTATTGCCCCACAGATATGTTATTTTCTGTTTGGACATTTTGTTTATGCTTTATGCTACAACTGTATATTGTTTTACCTGTTCTATATTGGCTTCAAACACCTGCGCAAACTCTTGTACTAATAAAGCCTTTACTTCTGCCTCATCCACCGCTCTACCTAACTCTTTTGATAGTGAAGTAACACTCTTATCAGTTATACCGCACGGCACTATATAGTTAAAGTAGTTCAAGTCTGCATTTACGTTTAGTGCAAATCCATGCATGGTTACCCATCGGCTACATTTCACGCCCATAGCGCATATTTTTCTGGCTCTTCCTTTTATATCCGGGTCTAGCCATACTCCTGTAGAGCCTGGCAGTCTATCTCCTTTTAGCCCATAGTGTGCCATTACTCTTATTATTACTTCCTCCAGGCCTCGCATATACTTTCCAAGGTCTGTAAAAAAGTATTCAAGGTCTAAAATAGGGTAGCCTACTATTTGCCCAGGACCATGATAGGTAATATCACCCCCACGATTGGTTTTATAAAAAGATACCCCCAACTCTTTTAGTCTGCTATTATTCACAAGCAAGTTTTCCATATGCCCGCTTTTACCTAAAGTATACACATGTGGATGCTCGCAAAACAGTAAGTGGTGGGTAGTTTTTTCAGTTAAATGAAAATTTGGGTCAGGATTATTGTAGGCAGCAGATTTAATATCAAGGTTAGCTTTCATCAGTTGTTCTTGATAATCCCAAGCCGCATCGTAGGAAATACGACCTAAATCTTCAAATAATATCTTTTCCATAAAACGTACTTGCAAGTTAAATCAAAATATAGTTATGAAGACCTACCTACATCATTGCTTCACAGATATTAACAACTCCTAAATTCCATGTTCCTCGGCTGTTATTGTATCTTTTTTGAAAAGAAATATATAATAAAATATAAGTATGCCAGCGCCTAGTATAAAGGTGCCGGCAGCTATTGGGCGCAGTTCTAGTTTGTAAAATTCTCCGGTCATCCAGGTCGAATTAGCCAGTATCCAGCAGCAAACAGCAATATTGTGAAACAATTCACTCCTGTTTTTTCTGTTTTTAATGAGCAAGAAAAACGCTACCGATACTGTAGGTAGTATCATTAGCATACCCCCTAGCTTAAATTCTAAAGACCAACAGGTATCTTTTATTAGCCATAGTAGTATATGTATATTTTCTATCCATCTAAACTTGGAAAAGCTATTTTCCGTACTCATAAGCCCGAAAATACATAAAATGATGGTATAGTTTTAATGGTTATTTATTGTTAATTGCTAATATGTAGTCCGCTTTTGCAGAATAATTAATTCTTATTCACTAACTTTGCGCCACTTAAAACAACGTTTTAGTTTACCTTATATAAAATTAAAAATGAGTACAGTAAAAGTAGCCATCAATGGCTTTGGCCGCATCGGCCGTTTAGCGTTCCGTCAGATCTTTAACATGGAAGGCATCGAGGTAGTAGCGATCAACGATCTTACAAAGCCAAACGTGTTGGCTCATCTTTTAAAATACGATACTGCTCAAGGTCGTTTTAACGAAGATGTTAAGCATACTGATAATTCAATTTCTGTAAACGGTAAAGACATTAAAATCTACGCTCAAAAAGATCCTGCTCAAATTCCTTGGGGCGAGCATCAAGTAGATGTAGTGTTAGAGTGCACAGGTTTCTTCACTGATAGAGAAAAAGCTGAAGCTCATATTAAAGCTGGTGCTAAGCGTGTAGTTATTTCTGCACCTGCTACCGGCGAAATGAAAACTGTTGTTTACAACGTTAACCACAGCATTCTTGATGGTACTGAAACAGTTATCAGCTGCGCTAGCTGTACTACTAACTGTTTAGCTCCTATGGCTAAAGTATTAAACGATACTTTCGGTATTGTTAATGGTTTAATGCTTACTGTACACGCTTACACTAACGACCAAAATACATTAGATGCTCCTCACGCTAAAGGCGATTTACGTCGTGCTCGTGCTGCTGCTGAAAATATAGTGCCTAACTCTACTGGTGCTGCTAAGGCTATAGGTCTTGTATTACCTGAGTTAAAAGGTAAATTAGATGGTTCTGCTCAACGCGTTCCTACAGTTACAGGTTCTTTAACTGAGCTTACAGTTATCTTAAACAAGAAAACATCTGCTGAAGAAATCAATGCTGCTATGAAAGCCGCTTCTAACGAAAGCTTCGGTTATACTGAAGACGAAATCGTAAGCAGCGATATCATTGGTACTTCTTATGGTTCTTTGTTCGATGCTACTCAAACTAAAGTAATGACTGTAGGCGATAGCCAATTGGTTAAAACTGTAAGTTGGTACGATAACGAAATGAGCTATGTAAGACAACTAGTTCGTACTGTAAAATATTTTGCAGGAATCATTAAATAAGCAATGCTTTTTTAAAAATAATATAGCAATGCCTCCGAATTTTCGGGGGCATTCTATCTTTATACCTTTTAGCATTCTTTTTATACTTTTGCCCCTACAAAGCTTTTATAATTAATTACATATAATAAACAACATGTCAGTATTTCAGAACTACAATTTTGCAGGTAAAAAGGCCTTGATTCGTGTAGATTTTAACGTGCCTATAAAAAATGGAGTAATTACAGACGATACCCGTATCCGTGCTGCACTACCTACTATTAAAAAGGTATTGGCCGATGGTGGTAGCATTGTATTAATGAGCCACTGGGGTCGTCCGCTAAAAGACATCGAGAAAAAGCCACACCTTACGCTTGCCGATTTTACCTTAAAGCCTGTAGTAGAACATCTTTCAAAAGCTATTGGCGTTGATGTACAGTTTGCTGACGATTGCATCAGCGATGCTGCTGCCGAAAAAGCTGCTGCATTACAGCCTGGTCAAGTGTTATTGTTAGAAAACTTAAGATACTACAAGCAAGAAGAAAAAGGAGATACTGAATTTGCTCAAAAACTAGCCAAACTAGGCGATGTGTATATCAATGATGCATTTGGTACTGCACACCGTGCCCATGCTTCTACTGCAGTTATAGCTCAGTACTTCGATGCCGATAAAAAAATGTTTGGCTTGCTTATGGAAGGTGAGGTGAAAGCAGCTGAAGAAGTAATGCACAACAGCAAAAAACCATTTGTAGCTATTATAGGTGGTGCTAAAGTGTCTGATAAAATACTAATTATCGAAAACCTACTTGAAAAAGCTACCGACATTATCATAGGTGGTGGTATGGCTTATACCTTCTATAAGGCTATGGGTGGCAACATTGGTAACTCATTGTGCGAAGATGATAGACTAGACATGGCTAATGGACTTTTAGAAAAGGCTAAGAGCATGGGCGTGTGCATCCACTTACCTTCCGACAGTATTATTGCCGATAAGTTTGCTGCTGATGCTAATACCTCTTCTGCCGCTAGTACCGAAATACCTGCCGGCTGGATGGGCTTAGACATATCTAACCAAGCTGTTGCCCAGTTTAGCAATGTTATCAAGCAATCTAAAACCATCCTTTGGAATGGTCCTATGGGTGTGTTCGAAATGGATAAATTCCAAGGTGGCACAAAAGCTATTGCCGAGGCAGTAGTAGCTGCTACAGCTACTGGCGCATTCTCTCTAGTAGGTGGTGGCGATAGCGTTGCAGCCGTTAATAAATTCAACCTTGCCGATAAAGTAAGCTATGTATCTACCGGTGGTGGTGCTATGCTAGAATATTTTGAAGGTAAAGTATTACCGGGTATAGCAGCTATTAAAGGCTAAGTAAAAACTAAGTTCTTCTATAACTAAAAAGTAGGGCGGTAGCCCTACTTTTTAGTTATATCCCTACACCAAACTCTGTATATAATTCTTTATCCATTTATTCCTTACTATAAAAAAGCCCATATCCAGCACATAAGGTATTTTAGATAGCTTGTTGGCATTTTTATGGCTAGCCATCAGGTCCTTTACTATTACCTTATCTATTATGTCGTCATATTGCTTCAAAAATGCAGCGCTAAAGTCCATCTTTTTAAAGCTCTCTATTATATGCTCCCCGGCTATATTGCCACTTACTACGGCGTTACCCATGCCCGTGCCCGATATTGGGTTGGTAAGCGATGCCGCATCACCTACAAGCAAAAAATGAGCGCCCGACAGCACACCCACACCCGAACCCAGTGGCACACCAAAGCCATCTAAGTTGCTCTCCATCTTTGCATTTCTAAACTTATGCGCCAGCTTAGGGGTGTCCTTAAAAAACTGGTGAAACGCGTCTTTTAAATTTATTTTCTTGTGCGATATCTCGCTAGACAATAATCCATAACCCACATTCGCCAATCCGCCCTTTATAGGAAATACATATAAGCAATTCAGGTGAGCTTTAGCATTAAAAAACACCTCCGATCTGTCAGGGTGTAAATCCTCAACTCCCGAAAAATAAGCCCTAACCGCACCCAAATAGTGCGCCCTGTTCAGTGCCTTATTAGCCAGTTGTTTAGCTACTATAGAGTTGGTGCCATCAGCACCAACCACTATACTAGCTTTAAAAGTATCAGGTCTGTTTTTAAAAGTTATTACTACGCCATCATCGGTATTGGTAAGCGTATCTATTACCGTTCCTGTAAATACCTCGGTATGCGTGCGCTCTTTTACTAGGTTAAGTATAAAGTCATCCAGGTAGCGTCTTTGGCAGGTATACGATTCGTTTTTCCATTGGTACACTACTTCTTGTCTTTTGTAGTGCATCATGGTTTCCTTCATCACCAGCGTGTGCGGATTTTGTTTAAACAACCCCTCAAACTCCGGCAATACCTTATTAAGAGTCGATACCGTTTTACGATGCATCAACTCACCACACACCTTATCCCTCGGAAATTCACTCTTATCTATAATAGCTACCCTAAGCCCGGCATCTTTCAATGTCAGTGCACAACTACATCCTCCCGGTCCTGCGCCTATAATTACCACATCATAGGCTGTAACACCACTTGCCTCCATACTTACAGTATATTTACCCGTGTTTTGTTCAAAATTATTCTATAAAAATTAAACAAAAAACTTTTATTTCACACCTCTATTCATTACATTATGTTAGACGAAATTACGTCAAGCGTTTTTCTTATCATATGATCTACAGCAGCGTTGCCATCTTTACAGAAGGTTTTATTAGCCCTATTGGCCACGACCGTGCTTATAGATAAAACTTTATGGTGCAGCACTCTGCCTAGTCCATACATAGCAGAAGTCTCCATCTCAAAATTTACAATTTTTAAATCTTGGTGGCGGAAGCTAGCTAGTGCATCCAGTAGGTGAGGGAAGGCTAGGGGAACCCTCAAGGTTCTGCCCTGCGGGCCATAAAACCCCGGACAAGTTGCAGTGATACCATGTATATAATCGCTGCCAAAGTGCTTGCGTAAGGCTATAGCCCCCTCAGCTATATACGGAATAATGTGCTTAGCCTTTAGGTTAGTATGTTGGTTAAATGCATTTAATATAAAACTCTCATCAGGGTTATTCTCTAGCATATAATAATGCATCAGGTTATCTAGTCCTAGCGCGTAAGACGATGCCACTAGACTCTCCACCGGAACATCGGCCTGTAGCGTACCGCAAGTACCCATTCTTATAATGTTCAGTGCCGTTTTTTGCTCCTTTATAGTGCGGGTTGCAAAATCTATATTCACTAGTGCATCCAGCTCGTTAAACACTATATCTATGTTATCAGGACCTATACCTGTGCTCACCACACTTATAGGCTTGCCACCTATAGTACCCGTATGCGTCACAAACTCACGATGCTGAGCTGTATGTGTTACAGCATCAAAATATTTAGATACCTCTTTTACACGATCCGGATCGCCAACAGTAATAATTGTAGGAGCTATATGTTCAGGCGCTAAGTCTAGGTGATAGATGTGACCTTTAGGCGTTATAATCAATTCAGAACTACCAATTGGGTTAATGTTATTAGTCATTATTTTATTTATTTAGAAGTTGTAAAGAAACGAAATAGTTATTACATTTGCACTCACTTTGGTCGGATGGCCGAGTGGCTAGGCTCAGCTCTGCAAAAGCTGCTACAGCGGTTCGAATCCGCTTCCGACCTCGAAAA
>CAYWUY010000027.1:0-38802 GCA_964461535.1 uncultured Flavipsychrobacter sp. | reverse complement strand
GCCTATACTATTTGTAATTTTGAACCCAGAAAGAACATCGTATGGATAATAAGTTAAGGATTGATAAATATCTGTGGGCAATACGAATTTTTAAAACAAGAACTCAGGCAACAGCAGCCATTGACGAAGGCAAAGTGCGCATGAATGGACAACCTATAAAACCATCTAGAGTAGTATCATTAGGCGACAAATACGACATTAAGACCCCCGCAAGAAAATGGAATATTGAAGTAACCGGCCTACTACACAACAGAGTAGGTTATGAAGATGCAATAAAGCATTATGTGGACCTTACCAGCGAAGAAGATAAGAAGCCTACATTTGTAATGTCAGCGTCGTTTTACACCGGTAAGCGCCTAAGTAAAACAGGCCGCCCCACTAAAAAACAGCGACGCGACCTGAATAGTTTATTGGGAGAGTCTGACGACGACCCCATAAATGAAGATTAATATAGAGCTACAAAGTTACCTGGGATAGATTTCACATAAGTTTTACCCATATCAGAACTTTGGTATATTCCTGTATTAGTAGACAAGTAGATATAATTCTTACTCTCGCCATTTTTGTATACATTTTGCTTACCTACAATATTTCTTACAATAGCGTTAGCTCCTATTATACTAGTAGTAACCTGAGAGAAGGAATATGTACCTGGATTAAATTGATACAATCCATTAGAATCTGTACCGGCCAAACATATAGACTCAAACGGAGACACCACACAGTTAACAGGAACGTTTGCCGGTATACCAGTACACTGCGTCCAATTAGCACCAGTATCCAGACTATACCAAATACCATTATTTCCAGTATTATCATATGCCAATAGTGTGTTTTGGTAATGACCTAAGAAAAAGAAACCTGTAGTAGGGAGTTTATTTCCATATATAGGTTCTTTCCATCTAGCACCGAATGAAGTACTGTATAATATACGATTTGAGATTGCATCATATGCATATATTGCACCGTTCTGAGTACTTGTAAGCGTAGTAGCTTTAAATGGAGATGTAAGAATAACACCTATAGTATCATAGTTACCCTCTGGATACCAATAGCCAGGCCTACCATCAACTTGATTCCAAGCTATACCTAAATAGTTTATAGGGGAAGGAGAATTGGATACTACATAAATTATCTTAGAGTTAGGTAATGGCAACACCATTGTTTGGTTCAGGTTAAATACACGTCCTGCTTTAGTAGCTGACCAGATAGATGGTATGGAGTCATAACAATGATTAAAATTCCTGCCATCGTTAGTGCTCCACTGTATACCGCTCTTTATCCAAAATAAATTGTCGCCGTAATTAAATATTGCTCTAGCATACAACCCATCGGGCGTAACTACTGTAGAAACTGTTTTACCATCGTTAGACTTAAACAGGGTACCGGCAGTATCAGTAAAATACAAGCTGTATGGCGCAGTAATAACACTTCCGTTATTGATAGTGTTGGCGGTTTTGGAACAACTATTCATGATAATAGTTGTGATAAGGGATCCTAATAAGATAAATAATGCCGACTTGCGCATTTTTTGAAAATGTTAAAACGGTTTACAATGAATATCAAAAATAACAAAAAATCTAAATAACACAACTAATGGAAAACCACTATAGATTTAGATTAGCTGGATCAGGTTGTTTAGCACTTTCACTGTTTGCCTTATCTATAGCCTCACTTATTTTCATACCGTAGTCTAATAGAATAAGGATACTATTTTCTTCTTTATTCATAAAATTTACTGCATACTTAGTAGTTACCTTATCATCTTTTGGAAGGTCTGTATGCATATAAATATTCTTCAACAATTTTTGAGTTTCATTATAGGCTTGTAATTCCGCGGGTGAAAACATAGTAGCAGCATCAACGCCTTTAAATATTTCCTGAACATCAAGATACATAGATGCTGAGTGTCCATATACAATTTTCTTAGCTTCCTCAGTCATTTTGCCACCCGCATTTCCAGACAAAATAGCGTTTACCGATGCTGATTTATTAGACACAATAGCATACTGATCGTTGTATAGTAAAAATACAGTATCTCCTGTAGGGAAAGGCATCATGTAGCCATTTGAGTATGGCATAAAATAACCTGTAGTTTTTACTAAATCAATTATTTTACCAAAGCCATTCTTATCCTTTATTTTCAATAATAAATTCATGGCCAAATCGCGTTTAGTATCATTATAGGTAACACTACGATCACCTAAATCCATGGTTTTCTTTTGTGCGGAAAGGTTAAGTTCATTTATAGAAAATGAAATATCACCTGTTATTGAACTTAGTACAGTTTGCAAACTTAATCCCTGAGCAGATAGAGCTGCGTCGACTATTTTAGTGTAGCCTGCGCTTTCAAGAGATGCTGAAAACAACTCAGGATTTAGATGAACTGCTGCCACCATTGCTAATCTATTGGTAGGAACAATATCTAACATTTTAGCATCTACATTATCAGAGCAGTATTTTTTATAAAACTCAACTGCCTGTTTTGAGCCATAAAAATCTAAACGTCCGTCTATAGCACCTTTATTAAAGTCTATTCCACCAGTAAAATAGCTATCCTTCCACATAGAAGCCATTACACTAGCATTTGAAGCTACGGCCGCATTTTCGGTAACATAATCGTCCATTATCTTACCATAATTCAGCCATACTAGCACATCATGATCTTCGCTTTTTAGCTTATTAAATTTATCATCTTTTAATATGCTATTACTTTCATCAACGTTAAAAGCCGTTTTCATTTCTGCTTCCATCTCAGCTTCACCACCGGCCTCCATCTTGTTCATTATAATTAAAATACTTTTATTCCACCCCACATACATATCAGCATTAAGGGCGGCCATATTAATGTCTCCATCAGCTTTTATGTTAGCCTTAGGAAAGTTCTTTTTTACAAAAGCTTCCCAGTCAGAAGAACTACTTAAAGGTACAAGGCCGGTGATGTGAATATGAGCATCATACCTCTGATCATTTTTCAGATATACATAAAATGTATTCATCACATCGATACCGGCCTTATCAATATTTTCCATAATACCAGCACCCTCACCATTAGAACCACTTTTTTTACGCATTTGCTTAAACAAATCGCTACCCGTAATCATGTTCCAGGCTATTTTTTTACCGAGAGCACTCATGTTAAGACCTGCAACAACTTCAGCATTCTTAGGTATATACTTCTCCTGTTTTGAAGAAGAACATGCTGCAAGCATAGAGGTTGCAATAAATAAAATAATTGAAGTGCGCAATATGCGTAACATAGGCTATTTGGTTATTAAAGTGAAGGTTTGATATTAGATTGTTAATTAGAATGGTAAATCATCTACAGCATCATTGCTATTAGACATAGGTTGGCTAGAATAGTTATTAGCGTAGTTTGGAGCAGGATTGTTATAACTTGGTTGTGGCTGGGGCTGTGGAGCAGGTGCAGCCGGTGCGGCGTTAGCATACTCTATTCTCCATGCATCTAAGCTAGTTATATAGTTCACTTTTCCATCTCTTTCCCATTTATTGCCTTTAATATTGAATGTAACCTTAACATTATCGCCAACATTATATCTGTCTAAGATTTCGCATTTATTTTGAACCAATTGCATTTTTGCATAATTGGTATACGTGGTTCCATTAATTTCTTCGGCCAACTCTAGAACAAACTCACGTTTTTTGAATTTTTCACTTACTTGTTGTGTGTCATACTTTAAGAGCAGCTTTCCGGTTACTTCTAAACTCATTTCAATAAAAATTTAAATATTAATAAGATTTGCGTAAAGATACAAATATAAGATGGTAGGTACATAAAAAAAGTGCCCACAAGGCACTTTATTAAGAAGGGAGGCTGATGGGAATCGAACCCACGACCCTCAGAACCACAATCTGATGCTCTAACCAACTGAGCTACAGCCTCCGTGAATAATTTGGGATTGCAAAGATAAGTAATTACAAATACAAAAACATCAAGCGATATATTTTTTTTGAAAAAATCATCGTCTACGCTTTACCCTAGCCTGTATAATATCACTAACTGCTAAAATTACCTCATAAGGCACTCCCATACTATCTCCAATAATATCATATCTATCTAGAGCACTCCATAACATGTTGAAACGAGGGAACCCCTGAATATTTACCTCATAGTGCATACCATCCTTTTTTAGTTGGGGCACTACTACTGCTAAATAAGTTTGCTTGTTGTATACAAACTGATCGGAAAAACTGTTAGCCACATCACAAAAATATCTGTTCTCATGCATAAAATGTGATATTATTCCCACCTTTGCAGTCAAATGATTTTAAATAAACCTATATTCAAGCTATTATGTAGCTTTTTTTTATGCTGTAATGTTATTGGCCATTCACAAACTGCCAAAGTAATACTTACCGGCACTCTTGACATGGCTACCGGAGAATCCTTTCCTTACAGAATAGAGGGTATAGACTCTAATGACCAAATTATAGGATATAGCTACACATTTGCCCCTCCTAATGAATCTATAGCCAAAATTAAAGGCAGAATAGACAAACAAAGACACAAAATAACATTTAAAGAAACGGAGATAGTAGCAGGTAATTCGCAACCTACTCAAGCTTTTATGTGTATGCTTAGCGCTTCGCTAGATGAAAAAAATGGTTTACTCAGCGGCAAGGCAAGTAGTGTAGATGCCAGCAATACCGGATGCACCGCAGCAACTATAACTTTTTCTAAACCCAAAGAAATAAGCGAACTTTTTGCAAAGCACGACGCATATGATGTGGTTATAGAAATGGGTAATAAAGCACCAAAAAAAGAAGAGACTAAGCCTAAAGACACCGTAGCAATAAGCCCAAAAGCCAACATAGTTGAGAAAATAACTGAGGGCCTAACCAAAACCTATGAATGGCAAAGCGATAGTATAATAATACAAATATGGGATGGTAGTGGGTTTGACGGCGATATCATTAGTATTTTACTAGATGACAAACCTATACTAGAACATTATACATTACAACTAACAAAAAAACGAGTTAGCATTGCCCTACCCTCTACCGGCACACATAGCTTAATAGTAGTAGCAGAAAATGAAGGTATAGACCCACCCAACACAGCAACATTAAAACTATATGATGGTACTACTTCACATGATTTAATAGCATATAACACTAAGAATAAAAAATCAATGATTAGTATTAAAAAAGCAGCTAAATAGTCATGCAATACATGCTTCCTTTTCAGGTAAACGGATTTACTGAAAAAATAAAACACACTGACCACATTTTTCTAATAGGTTCTTGTTTTACAGAACATATAAGCGAACGCTTAAGCCAAAATGGCTTTAATATTACTAGTAATCCTCATGGTATTCTGTTCAACCCACTAAGTGTAGCATCTAGTCTTGAAGGCTATGTAAATGAAAAAATCTACACTATAGAAGAGCTTTTTTACCTTAACGAACTGTGGAATAGCTGGGATCATCATACACGATTTTCTAATATCAATCAGACTATCACTCTAGACACCATAAATCAATCTCAAAAAGAGGCAGCAGCGGGAATAAGGAAAGCTGATTGGTTAATAATTACGCTAGGTACATCTTACCAATATTATCTTACTAGTAAGGATTATGCAGTATCTAATAATCATAGAGCTCCGTCTCAATGGTTTGAGAAGCGTATGTTAACTACTGAACAAATAGTAGAAGCGTTAAAAAATAGTATTACTAGCATAAAGTCTGTAAACCCGGGCATACGCATTATACTTACCATAAGCCCTGTAAGACATATAAGAGATGGCGTTATAAACAACAACAGAAGTAAAGGCAGACTTATAGAAGCTGTGCACCAATTGTGCGAATTAATTGACAATACATTCTACTTCCCATCATATGAAATAGTAATTGATATACTTAGAGATTATAGATTTTATGATATAGACTTTGTACATCCTAATTACTTAGCCACATCATCTGTTTGGGAATATTTTCTGGAAGGCTGTATTAGCAAAGAAGCACACCCCATAATGAGTATGGTAGCAGAAATAATGACAGCTTACAAGCATAAAACTCGTTTTCCGGAAACGGCAGCGCATCTTCAGTTTATGAATTCCTATGCTGAAAAATGCCGAAATATGATCAGTAAATATCCTTATATAAACCTAAATGACGCTCTAAAACACTTCACATTAAATAAATAAACGCTATAAAATATTATTGCTTTGTTATCAAAAGCAACACATTTCAAGTATAACTCTTTGAAATATCATTACTTTTACTGAATTTGGTGAAAGATTCCACAAATCAATCAAATGATTACTTTAACAGAAGTAGAAAATACTGATACTTTAAAAATAGACATGACTACAAAATTCATAGTAATAGACGACGATCCACTAAATAATACTATTTGTAGGCTAACTATAAAAAAGGCTGTAGGTGCTGCAGATGTTATAACATTTACTAATCCGGAAGAAGGGTTAAGCTACTTGAAAGAAACTTATGACACACCAATAGATGTACCTACAGTTTTATTTTTAGATATAAATATGCCTATTATGTCGGGCTGGGAGTTCCTTGAACACTATAACTATTTAAGCCAGCAGATAAAAGAAAATATCAAGGTATATGTATTATCATCTTCTGTAGATGACAGAGATGTAGAAAAAGCTAAAAACAACCCAAATATTATTACCTATTTATCAAAGCCAATAACTAAAGAAACTATATTTAGGATTATAGGCAAATAATTTTATCTCTTTCTTATTATTAGTAATCAACTAATGTGTAAATTGTCTTTTGCACAACTATAACTTAATTGTATTTATGAAACGCATTTTATTGAGCGTATTACTAATAGCTGCAAGCTATAACACCCTTTGGGCTCAAAAAAACAAAATTAGCATTGAGACAGAGTATGGCACTATAACTGTAATGCTATATGACCAAACACCTAAAAACACCATGAACATGGTGAAACTGGCAAATGAGCACTACTACGATAGCACGCTATTTCACCGTTGCATACCCAAATTTGTGATACAAGGTGGAGATTCAACCTCTAAGCATGCTAAAGCCGGACAACTACTAGGAGAAGGTAACTTGGGATATACCGTTCCTGCAGAAATAAATGATAGTCTATATCACAAAAGAGGTGCTTTAGGAGTGGCTAGAGATAACACGCCTGACAAATCGGGTTCAGCCTGCCAATTTTACATTGTAGTAGGTAAGACATTTACAGATGCAGAACTAGACAATGTAGAAAAACGCACCAATAGAAAAATACCAGCCAACCAACGTGAGTATTATAAAACAGTAGGCGGCACGCCTCACTTAGATGGTAACTATACCGTATTTGGCGAGGTAATAGACGGAATGGAGATAGTAGATAAAATAGCTAATGAAGCAAGAGATAGCCATGATAGACCCAACAAAGACATTAGAATGCTTAAGGTAAGAGTGGTAAAGAAAAAGAAGAGATTTTTGCTTTTCTAACTATATGTAAAAGGCTTGCGAATCGCAAGCCTTTTACATATAGAACAATAACTGAGTAAAAACTAGAAATCGGTACCAAATGCAAAATATATCTGTGGCTTGGTACTACCTTCTATATTCCATGCTGCATCGCATCTTACAAAGTACCCCATTAGTTTAGTTCGCAACCCTAACCCATAGCCAATACCTAAACCTGTGCTTGAAGCAGATTGAACCTGAACCTGCACATTAGAAGGAAATCCATTAGCACCATATATATACGTATAAGTAGTATTATAGCTTTCGGCTGATGGTAAAAAACCATTCCATGTAGAGCCAATGTCTGTAAAAGCAATTAGCTGCAATTCTTTAATAATACCTGAACTAATAGGACGTTTAATAAATGTATTGGCTACAGGTAATCTAACCTCTGAGCTCATTACAGCAACGTTATTTCCCTTTCTTGCTGCTTGCAAATACCCTCTTAAACTAGTAGATAGTGCAATAAAACCATAAGTACCATCTCCGGAAGGTGTTTGAGCAGTTTTAGCACTAATCCAATTATCTACCCCTCCAAGCTGATACTGCACCTGAGCTGTACCGTCAGAATGAGCATAGGCTACCCTAGTTGCCCATATCATATTTTTATACAATTTTTGGTAGGTACGAAAATCTAAACCAATATTATAACAGCTTTGGTTAGTTCCATTAAGCTGATTCATATATTCTGAATAGATTTTAAACCTTGTCCCCATTCTTATATTTAAGAGTGGTGCTATTGTATTATCATATACATACTCTAGCCTGGTCATAGACCAATCTTGCTGTGTATTTGGTATTTCATACTTTAGGCTAAGCGTATCTTGTGCTTTTTGCACTAGTTTATCTTGTTTGTATGCAGTAGTGAATCTTATGCTCCTCATTTTATCCAATGGATAACTCCATTCAAACTGCCCTAGAGTAGATATGTTTTGAAACAACTGCTGTTTTTGGAATCTTATAACCCCTGAAGAATCAGTGTAACCAACATATATATTATCCTTCCATTGCGTGCGCATTAAAAGTAAAGACCAGTCTGCTCTGCGTTTGTAGTTGTTGTATTGTAAAAACCAAGTAGATTGTGCCATATCTACCGGCAATTGGAAGCCAGCAGTTAGCTTATGATTTTCCATAAGCTCAAGCATATCAATAGTGGCTAAAGCACTTATTCCGGGATTTTTGTATTGACCTTGATTATTGGCATATGACTGATATCTATTGAACAAAGTACTATTATCTAACCTCACATTTAACTGACCCGGCTTAAAGCTCAACCTATATTTTGTAGGTTTCATTTTTAAATAAGCGCTATCATTAATAACATTTAAAGTAGAGCTATCTGCCTCTTTTGTTTCTTGGGTAGATACATCTGCTGCCAATTTCTTTTTATCCTCAGCATTTTTCTTGAGCTTAAAGGCAACGCCAGAAGTAGTATCTGTAAACTCGGTTTGGAAAGTATTACCTGTTTTTACCAATGGGCGATAGACTGTATCGGTAATAGGATTATCATAAATAACATTTACTCCCTCTACTACCACCTCAGTGTCTATAGCCTCCAGCGAGAGCGTAGTAGGCAATAGTGGCTTTTTAGGAAATGTATCTGATGGAAAATCTAGCTTATGAGAGTAAAGGATATATTTATTTTTAACTTGCACTACCTCTGACGCACCACCCGTTGCTAAATTAAACTGATGACTTATAACACTTGTATTGTAATTAGTAACCGGCAAAGCATAGGCTGAGTCCATGTTTTTAGTAGTGCGACCGAACATTACAACGTACTTATTATTGATACCATTACCATCGTATAAATATGCAAAGTTGTCATATCCGTACTGTATAGGTTGTGATATTTTACCGGAGGAAATCTTAGAGCATTGTAGCAACTCTTTTCTTTCAGTAGTAGTGTTGTAAAAGAATACATTCATCACTCCATTAGGCAGTTGATTCACTCCTTGAGGAACTTCCATATTAGGAGCAGGCCTGTTTGATAAAAACAAAATACCTGTTCTGGAACCACCACTAACATATACAGGGTTTAAATCGTCCCATGCATCGTTGGTAATATTCACAACCTTAGCACCCTTTATTATGAACGTATACAAATCGGTTTGACTATTTTTTATGGCAGAGAATATCATTTTGCTATCATCTTCCATAAAAGTCATACCCAGCAGTCTATCAAAGCGCTTAGCCGGTATTATATAGTTCTCTATCTTACCTTTTATTGAGTTGTATATTCTAATTCTAGTTTTTCTATCCTTTTTAAAAACTATAGCTAGTTTATTACCCGTATTAGACCATGTCATCATAGGATAATTAGGATCGTTATCGTCAAGAAAGTCTTTATCCCCTCCTTCTAACAATACACTCTTAACTTGGTCGCCTGCTGTTTTCTGTGTGTATATAGTGTATTGCCCATGCTTCCATGCTACATATGCAATATCTGTACCCTTAGGAGAAAGCATAACGTTCTTTATTACCGACCCATCGTTGGGCACTTTTAAACTAATTAAACCATTTGTGCTATCCGGTAATTCTTGCTTTGTTGAGTCAATAGCGTATATTTTTTTATAGTAAGCTATACAGGAATCGTATACACGTCTAACCTTTATGCCCAAATAGGCTTTATCTTTCAAAGTTTTACTTACACTACTACTCTGCTGCATGGCCATTAGTAAATCTTTCACCTTTCTATTGCCATAAGTTGCAGATATATATTTCCAAAAGGCACGTCCAGCCAATTCAGGATATTCTAAAGAAAATTGATGAAACCCAGTTTTGGGTCTTGCATCTAAAAGTCGTTTCCACTCACTATTAGATTCAGTGTTCCAACCATCTACCAAATAAGCTAAATAACCATCCGTAGTCCACTGAGGAAGGTCTAATAAAAAATTGGTACGCATCATTTTTTTAAAGCTCTCGCCATAAAAGTTTTGTTGCATAACAATTATAGCCATACCTGCTCTTATTTGTCGTTTAAGATCGGTATGGTCTCCTGTAAAATAAACTACAAGCTTGTCGCCAACTAAGTTTTTAGCTTGTGATATGGTAATATCGGCTACCTGAGATTCGTCTCGAATACCAACATTATTTTGCTTGTATTCATCATAGCTATTGTATAGTATGATATTAAATCTATCTGGAAACTTACCACCTACCCTTCTTTCAATAATGCTTATATTATTTTCGCATTCTTCAGCTACGTAACGCCCCAACTGCCTACCCGACTTATCGTAATGATAGACCCTAAAGTGTTTGGTATCAAAATATTTCCAATCGAACTTGCGATATTGTAGTCTATTATGACCAAATCTTTCAATATTGGATTGCGCAAAAGATGCATTGCCTATGACTAAGGCAAATAAAAGAAACGCCCAAATGACAAGGCGCTGATATGTATAGGGATTGAACATGAATAAATCATTATCAGTATGGCAACAACTGCTTATCACTTCTGTAGCAATAACGTTAATTGTACTTTAAAAAGTATAATACACGTCATTTATTGCAGCTTAGCAATACATTTGCATCTCAAGTTAACCAATAATACCATACTGAGATGTTAAATGTGGTTTTTTTTACTTTTAATGCCTTCGAGGAAAATACCTACCTCATTAGTAATGACAAACAACAATGCTGGATAGTTGATCCCGGCATGTATTATCCTGAAGAGCTAGACATTATAAAAAACTACATAACAGAGAAAGGATTAACGCCTAAAGGCATTATTAATACACACGGGCACTTAGACCACATATTTGGTGTACAAGCTTTACAGGACACCTATGGTATAGATTTTGGCATTCATGAACTGGAACAACCAGTACTAGACAGAGGAGCAGATACTGCTGCTATGTTTGGTTTTGAAAAGCTAGACGTACCTAAGGTGAGCTACTACATAAAAGAAAATACGCCACTACAACTAGGAGACGATAAAGTAGATGTATTGTTAGTACCAGGACACTCACCGGGCAGTATTGCTTTCTACTACGAAGCCGGGAAATGGGTAATAAGCGGGGATGCACTTTTTGCAGGTGGAATAGGCAGAACGGATTTACCCGGCGGAGATCATGCTACTTTGCTTAACAGCATTAGAACACAACTTTTTAGTTTACCGGCAGATACACAAGTATTATCCGGCCATGGTAGCCCTACGTTTATAGGACAAGAAAAGAAATATAATCAGTTTTTAAAGTAGACTAAGAAGCTTTAGGTGTTGCAGCCTCTTGATAAATAACATATAATATCGTTTGCCCTACTGCTTTTAAGGTAGCTTTATCTATAATCTGAATATCATCGGCATGGGTATGCCAATGTGGGGCAAATGGTTTTTGTTGATTATCTGTAAGGTGAATAATATCCACTGTTTTTATACCGGTCATCTGGTTAAGTGGTAAATGATCGTCAGTTATCATAGGGCCTTCAGTAAACCTGAAGTAGGAAGAATAACCTGCACTGGCTGCTGCCTGCCATATTTGCTGTTGAATAGCCCCTGCATACTTAGCAGAAATACCTTCCATAGGAAATTGTGCTCCTTTAGCACCTACCATATCTAGAAGTATACCAAAATCGGCCTTATAGTTAGGCACATGCGGATGAAGCGCCCAATATTGCGTGCCTAAGCAATATGAATTTTCACCCCAAACATCTTTACCATAATCCTCTACATCTGTAAAGAATATATCAATTCCCAAATCTTTAGATAAACCTTTAGTTTTAATAGCACGGGCTAGTTCTATTAATACCCCTACACCACTGGCACCATCATCTGCAGCCATTACTGGCTTGTCTTTATCGGTTACATCTTGGTCGGCCCAAGGGCGAGAATCCCAATGTGTTACTAATAAAATTCTTCTACTAGCTTGTGGATTTATAGCACCTATAACGTTATAACATGGTAACGTTTTACCGTCTCCACCCTTCACCGTAACATCCTGACGATAAACAGAATCGCATACCACACTCAATTGACTTGCCATCCAGTCAGCACACTGTTTCTGAGCAGGAGTACCAGGCACACGAGCACCAAAAGACAACTGCTTCTGAATACTAGCATACGCACTGTCTGCAATAAAATCGGGTGTAACAACTGATGGAGTTGCCGTTTGGCTAGTATTGTTTTCTTGCTTTGTATTACCATTTCCGCAAGAAAACAATACTAAGGATATGCCGGCAGCCCATACTTTATTGAGTAAAGGCCTCATGTGTAAGATGTAATAATTATTTTTTACGACTGATAGCTTTTTCAGCAGCAGCAGCAATATTTTCTTTGGTTAAACCGTATTTCTGTAGCAACTGGTTAGGTGTTCCACTCTCACCAAAAGTATCCATTACAGCTACATACTCATGAGGAACAGGGCAACGTCTTGATGCTACATTAGCAATGCTATCACCTAAACCTCCATTTATTTGATGCTCTTCTGCAGTTACTACACAACCAGTTTTGCTTAAAGAACGAACAACTGCTTCTTCGTCTAGGGGCTTTATTGTGTGCATATTGATAACTTCGGCAGATATACCTTTTTCAGCAAGCATACGAGCAGCTTCCACTGCTAACCAAACCATATGACCACAGGCTATAATGCTTACATCTGTGCCTTCAGCCAAAACCTGAGCCTTACCTAACTCAAATACTTGATCTTCTGCAGTGAAATTTGGCCATTTTGGACGCCCAAAACGTAAATAAACCGGACCATTATATTCTGCTATAGCTATAGTAGCAGCTTTGGTTTGATTAAAATCGCAAGGCACAACTACAGCCATACCAGGCAGCATTTTCATCATACCTATATCTTCCAATACTTGGTGTGTAGCACCATCTTCACCCAAAGTAAGACCAGCATGAGATGCACATATCTTTACATTTTTACCACTGTATGCTACAGACTGACGAATTTGGTCGTACACCCTAGATGTAGAAAAGTTGGCAAATGTGGTAGTGTATGGAATTTTTCCACCTATTGTAAGACCGGCAGCAACACCTATCATATTGGCTTCTGCTATACCGCATTGCACAAAACGATCAGGAAATTCTTTTATGAAAGCGTTCAGCTTTAAAGAGCCTGCAAGGTCGGCTGTTAGTGCCACAACATTCGGATTGCGACGGCCAGCCTCTAAAATACCTTCACCAAAACCTCCGCGGGTTTCCTTTTCGTTTAATATTTTAATATCTTGTAACATGAGATCGTAATGTGCCGCAAAAATACGCTTATGATTTGGTTATTTATCACTCTTGAATATAGAGTTATACTTAATTGATGTTAAAAGCCCTACAAGGCAAGTACACAAGAGGTACAATTATTTTGTTTGTGTATATCCCCACTCTTTTAACCAATTGATTACCTTTTCTTTATAATCGCCCTGCACTATTATTAAGCCATCTTTAGCACTGCCACCAGCACCACATTTTGTTTTCAATTGTTTTCCTAATACTTCCAAATCATCGATATTGCCAATAAAACCTTCTACTAACGTAACAATTTTACCTGCTCTTTGTTTGCTATCTAGCTTTACTCGCAACTTTTGCTTCTCTTTGGGCAAAGTATCTACTGGCTCATCAGCGGGGAAATCATTGAAAAAATCTTTATTTGTAGAATACGCAAGCCCATCTGGACGAGACATATGTTTTTTAGACATAACCTAATATTTTGGTAAAGGTAGTAACAAAATAAAAATGGGCTGCAATGTTACTTACAGCCCAATCATTCATTGAATAAAACCAATAACTATTGTTTTACCAACTTATAGCTTCTACTAATACCTGCATTATCTACAGTAAGCATATACATACCCGAAGACAATTGTGTAGCCGGAATAGTAACATGATCTTCTGTTGCTGAATAATTGTACAATACTCTACCGGTCATATCAGTTAGTATTAGCTTAGTACCATTATTTATGCCTGTAATGGTCCAATCATTGGTTGTAGGATTAGGAGTTACTAATACAGATGCTACTGCAGCACCACCTGTAATATCAAGCGTAACATCTTTTGAATTGCTATTGACAGCATATAACAACCAATAATTAGGGTCAGTTACCACTCCGGTCATTGACTTAGACCAAGTAAAATGAAATATTTGATCAGGAATGTTATTGAATACTTTCACTACTGTATCACCGGCAGCACTTTTTAATTTCAATTCCATAGGCGTAAAGAAAAATGGCACCGATGTAGGGACAGAAGTAGACTGTTGTAATCTTACATACACATCAGTACCTATTTGGTTCCAAGTAATAGCATACATAGGATAACCTTCGCCATACATCCACTGGTTAAAGAAAGTATCTATACGCATACCATCCACTGCTGTGCCTGTAGCAGCTATAGTTTGATTCATAAAATCAGGTATAATACCTGTTGAATCTTTTTTAGCATCCTGATAGTTCTTCCAAATGGCGAAGTAAGTACTATCATTGTTTACTACAAACCTAAGCATATGTAGCACACATGCTCCTTTATCATAACTTAATCTAGAATCAAATATCCTGCCTTCGTCGGATGTGTCTGTACAATACACAGATCCACCAGGCAAAGACTTCACATTGTCAAATCTTGCTATCATGTCATTAGTTGCACTGGTATGGCTGATAAAGTGATCCCAATACAAGTACTCGCAATACGATGCGAACCCTTCGTTCATAAAAATATCATTCCAAGTACCACAAGTCACATTATCGCCAAACCACTGATGACCTAACTCGTGAGCAATTAAACCGCCATCAAACCACCCCATAGTACTCATAGTTTGATGTTCCATACCCCCACCTAATGGTGCCATACAGTGCCCATACTTTTCTTTCCAAAATGGATACCTACCAAATGTTTCACTAAAATAATTGACCATTAAATCAGTAGAATCAAAACGAGCATGAAAAGCACTAAAAGTGCCCGGATTATTGTAAATGTAGTGCTGCATTAACATTGAGTCTGACCCAGTACCGTCAGTAAAATGCATATAGTGCGAATAGTCTTGATAGTTAGCTACTGCCAATGAAATAAGATAATAATCAATAGGGTAACGTTCTTTCCATTCAAATCTGTTTAAACCACCTCCCATAGGAGTTATAGCTTGTAATAAACCATTACTACCAGCCTT
This sequence comes from uncultured Flavipsychrobacter sp., assembly GCA_964461535.1. Taxonomy (GTDB): domain Bacteria; phylum Bacteroidota; class Bacteroidia; order Chitinophagales; family Chitinophagaceae; genus Flavipsychrobacter. The sequence continues at coordinate 23,222 of CAYWUY010000027.1, read as the reverse complement.
AAGTGAATCAGGAACAGTTAACCATATATCACTAGAGTCAATTTTATCTCTTAAAGACTGCTTACAAGGCCACCACTCATAAGCATGATAAGACTCACTTAATGTAAACAACACCCTATTTCCCCATGATGGAGAATTAAAGCAGTTGATGCCTTTGGTGCCACCAAATAGACTACCTGAAGCAGGAGTGCCACGGTAAAACACTTGTGCAGTAAACATATCTCCTGCAGATAATGATGTAGGTAAAGTTGCGGTTCTTATTGCGCCGGATGAAGTAAATGTAACTGAACTTCCATCTATTAGCACAGAATCAATAGTATGCACATCATCTAACTCAAATACATAAGTCGACATACTACTAGCTACTACTTGTGCTGTGGTAATAACATTACCTGCTACATAAGTATTTGTATTAGACACTTTAAGGTCTAGCTTCACATATTTTACATCATAATTGTCTTCTGCTGGAGAAGCAACTGTTGTTCTAGCTGTAGTATTACGCTTGAAAGAAGAGCACTTGGCAGCCGAAGATGAAGGCTGTGCCATTGCTGACAGGGAGGCACATAAGGTTATGCCCATAAGCGACAATGTAGAGATTAGACGCATGAATTTTCAGTTTGTAACTGCTAAAGTTAAGAATTACTGCATTCTACAAATATTCAATTTTGTTAAATAATAGCTTGTTTAAAAAACAAGAGCTGCTTATAGTTACCTGATAGTATCCTCTAAACATGTCAACAAGTACACATGCTATTCTGTCAGTTATTCATTTTGGCACTGCATTTGAATATATGTATATACATTTATCAAAGGAAAATCATTTTTATGTCAAATATCATTTTTCATCCGGCCAACGAAAGAGGACACGCCAACCACGGATGGCTTAATGCACGTCACTCTTTTAGCTTCGCAAGTTTTCAAGATAAGAGCAAAGTTCACTTTGGTGCTTTGCGTGTACTTAACGATGATATAGTGGCTCCGTCTATGGGCTTCTCTACACATCCGCACGACAATATGGAAATTATAACCATAATACTCAGCGGAGAGCTAGCTCATAAAGACAGTATGGGACATACACAAACTATCGTTCCCAACGAGGTGCAGGTAATGAGTGCCGGCTCAGGTATTTACCATAGTGAAGTCAATCATTCTCATAAAGAACCTGTGAACGTTTTACAATCATGGATTTTTCCTAATAAAGGAAATGTTACGCCAAGGTATGACCAAACAAGATTTGCACCTGAAGACCGCATAAATAAATTACAAACTCTAGTATCACCAATAGACAATAACGATGAGGGATTGAAAATTCATCAAGATGCATGGATATACAGAGTAACACTTGAAGCTGGCAAGTCTGTAACACACAACTTGCATAGTAGCAATCATGGCGTATATGTATTTCTTATAGACGGCAATATAAATGCTAACGGACAAGTACTAAACAGCAAAGATGCTGCCGGCATTACGGAGACAAGTACACTAACGCTTGATGCGGTAGCTACCAGTGATGTACTAATATATGAAGTACCACTAAAATGGTAAACTTCATAGAGGCTTAACATAGCAAGCTAGTACAGTTAACACACAGTGTTGAATTTTGCAAAGAGAAACTGTTAACTGTATATACCCTAACAACAAATAGAATAATGTGTGAGTTAAATATGTAGGGCTACACTTTTTTAAGTGTGGCCTATTTTTTACCCTTTCACAAGTAATTGCCTTACCTCATTTTGCTCTAACATACGATAAGAACCAGGCTGCATGCCTTGCGCAGTTAAATTGCCAATACTCCATCTTACCAGCCTTAGAGTAGGAAAACCTACTGCAGCAGTCATGCGTCTTACTTGTCTATTCTTTCCCTCTGTCAACTGTAACGATATCCACGATGTGGGTATATCTTTTCTATACCTTATCGGAGGATTTCTATCGGGCAGTATAGGCTCTTCAGAAAGTATAGCAGCTATTGCAGGCCTTGTTGTGTGTAGCTTTCCATCAATATAAATCTGTACACCTTTAGTCAACTTCGCTATTGCATCTTTTGTAATTGCTCCATCTACTTGTACATAATAGGTGCGTGTGTGTGCTTGTTTAGGATCTAGTAGTATATGCGTTAAACTCTTATCGTTAGTAAGTAACAACAAGCCTTCGCTATCATAATCTAATCTACCAACGGGATATACATCTTTAGGTATACCTTGAAAAAAATCAGCGAGCGTTTTTTTATCTCCTTCTGATGAAAACTGAGACATCACCTGATATGGTTTGTAAAAAAGATAGTAGCTATACATGATATGAATAACGCTGAAAGATGCGCCCAGTAAGGCTTTTAAAAGAAAAGTCCGGCGAGGTTGTGGCTGCCGGACTCTATAAGGATGGGTTAGTAAGTACAATCCCTACCACAATATTATAAAGAAAATCTTCCTTGAAAAAATATTTTTTCATGAACACCAAAGTTATCCACATTCAATTCAAATGATGTTGACAAACAATTCTATCAGCTATTGCATTTGTGAATTTCATTCATTAAAAAGGAGCTCATTTTTTATTTGAGCTCCTCACTAAAAATATTCTCATCGATGTATGATGTTACCAATCTTTTTGCAACTTCATAGGAACACCTTTCTCTTTTTTCATCTTGTCTTGTAGCTTTTTCTCTTCTTGTTGCAAAGCATTTAATAGCTGATCGGCTTGCTCTTTAGTTAGCTTACTAGGTTGACTTTGCGGTTGTTTATCTTGCTTGTCATCCTTATCATTTTTATCTTGTTGTTGCTGTTGTTGTTGTTGATCCTGTTTATCCTTTTTATCGTTCTCTTTTTTTTATTGCTGCTGCTGTTGTTGTTTGTCTTTATTCTTATCCTGATTTTTACCGCCACCACCATTTTGCTTTTTTAGCATTTGCTGCGCATAAGCAAGATTATACTTAGCGTCAGCATCTTGCGGATTATTTCTCAGAGCTTGCTTATATGCTGTTACGGCATCCTCCCATTTTTTTTCTGCCATGTAGCTATTACCTATATTATAGTTGGCTGCAGCTTTACCATTTTTATCTTTTAGCATTTCTGCAGTAGTCTTCATTATTTTTCTCGAAGAGTCAAAACTTTGTTTTTGATACAATGCATTACCCAAATTAAACATACCCGCAGTATTATTAGGGTCTTTTTGTAAGGCTTTTAGATAATTATTAGTAGCAGCAGCATACTTCTTTTGCTCATATAGCTTATTGCCTTCCTGCAATAACTTTTTCACTTGTGCATTAGCACTCATTGAGCTAAGTCCTAAAATCACCAATACCAGTGTTATTAATCTGCCGTATACCATATACTCAGTTATGTAATCGTTTTAAAAAATTATTTAGTTGCTTGTGGCTTACTAAAGCGCGCACCCGGAATAAGAGCTTCTACCACTAATAACACAATTGCTAGTGCTATAAAATACTGGAAGTAGCTTGTGAAGTCTGTATATACAACTGAACCTAAATTTTTCTGCTCCATACCTTCAAGGCTAGCTATCAACTTATCTGCTACTTCCTCTGCATTACGAAGCTGACTATAACTACCTCTGCCGGCTGAGGCTAGCGCTCTAAGTTCATCCTCGTTGAGCTTAGTTATAACCGGATTCCCGTTTTCATCTAACTTAGGCTGGTTTGTTTCAGGATCTATTAGAGTGGCACCTTCAGCCGAACCCACACCTACAGTGTGTATAATTATTCCTTGTTCTGCAGCTTGCTGCACCAACTGGGTTGCTTTTTCATCATGGTCTTCACCATCAGATATAATAATAAGTGACTTGTATTTTTTCTCATTTTGCGAGAATGATTGCATGGCCATCTCTATAGCATCACCTATTACAGTACCCTGTGTTGGCACCATAGAAGGAGTGGCATTCTGTACCATCATTTTAATAGCGCTATAATCTGATGTGAGAGGCACTTGCAAATAGGACTTACCAGCAAATAAAATAAAAGCTACTCTATCGTTTCGCATTTTGTCGGTTAGGGCCATTATCATTTGCTTAGCCCTGGTAAGCCTATTAGGCTGTAAGTCTGTAGCTAACATACTCTTACTTACATCTAATGCTATTACCACATCTACCCCCTTACGCTCCACCTTATCTACACTATCTCCACTTTGCAAATTTGCCCATCCTATTATTAATAAACTTAAGGCTAATAATATCAGTACTACCTTGGTAGTAAGTCGTCCTTTAATATACCCTAGAACTTGCTGCATGGCTACATTTGGCGACCCCAAATTTTCCATTCGCTTTTTACGCCAATAGATTACCCACAAAAAAAGCGCTACCAATATAGGCACAATAGCAAGCGCATAAAGGTGTGATATTTCCTGAAACCTATACATAGTATACTACAACTAAAATATTCTTTTATAATACTTCCCAAAAAACTGCCTAACTAAATAGATAGTCTCTCATTGTGGCAAATTTAATCTTGTGGCTTTTTATGAAATAGTACCTGATACTGATTTTGTATTTTTTTAACAGTGATATATAAACAACGGCCTGCCCAGTGAGGCAGGCCGTCATATACTGTTATAATTACATTTAGTTATTACTTATAGCAGCTATCCACTGCATAAATAATCTATCCTCTATTTCACATACCTCTTTTGCCAGCTTTTCCCACTCTGCACTAAAATCTACTAGCATACGCTGCATTTCAGCTAGGTGACCTTCCTCTTCAGCTATTATAGATTTTACATTCACTTTAGAGCCATAGTGTGTCAATGCTTCTTGATAAATACCATACAGCATGTCTGCCCTCACTTCTATAGCATAAGTTACCAGCAAGTATGCCCCATGCTTTAATGCTCTTCCTACTAAGCCAAGCGTATCTTTTAAATATCTGCACACCTCAACATCTAGCATGTGCAAGTAATGATGACTTTGAACAGGTGCTAACAAATAAGGATGAGAATAATCAGGGCAAGATACCCCCTCTAGCTTACCTATCAATTTCTTTAAGAAGTAAGCATGTCTAGCCTCTTCAGCTGCATGCTTTAATATTACAATGTCGGTAAGTATAGGATGCTCAAACTTAGAAATCTTTCTAGCACCGGTATTTTCCATCATAGATAAGCTATTCAACCACTTACCGTGCAACTCATTATTAGGTACTATTTCGTGCAATACCTTTCTTAATTGTTCTTGCTGATTCATTTCGTGGCAAAGGTAGGGTAACGGCATTTTATTTCGCGATATGTTGAATAGAATCTATTTTTGCATAAAATTAATAATAATGGCTATACAACTTGGACAAACTGCTCCTGATTTTAAATTGCGTGATACAGACAAAAACGAAGTTGCACTAAGTGCATATAGAGGAAAAAATGTAGTGTTGCTATTTTTCCCACTTGCTTTTACAGGCACCTGCACTACAGAACTTTGCTCAGTAAGAGACAATTTAGCTTTTTACAATGGTGTTAACGCACAAGTTTTGGGTATTTCTATCGACTCTATTTTCTCTTTAGGAAAGTTTAAACAAGAACAAAGCCTAACATTCCCTCTTCTTAGCGATTTCAACCGCGATGCTGCACGTGCATATGAATGTATATATGAAGATTGGATTTTAGATATGAAAGGGGTAGCCAAACGCTCAGCATTCGTTGTAGATAAAGATGGCATTGTGAGATATGCCGAAGTACTGGAAAACCCGGGCGAACTTCCCAACTTCACAGCAATCAATAATTGTTTAAAAAATTTGTAATTTAACTCCCAATTAAATATCCATTTTCTATATGAAAAAACTTCTACTATTTATCACAGCACTTACTGTAGGTAACATTGCCAATGCGCAAATTGCAAATGCCGGTCTAGAAAGCTGGAGAACAGATTCAGCGGGTTCTTTATTACCTAAGATTGTTCGCGCTCCTATTTCTTGGTACGGTTCAGACTCATTAATTATTGCTACAGGACAATCAATTGGTACGCTATTAAGCATTGACCCTTCTGTGTGGCAAACGCAATTATTTAAAGATTCTACCACAGTACATGGCGGAACCTATTCTGCCAAATTGGTTACTAAGGATCAAGATACATTAGGCATCTTCCCTGGAACATTATCTAATTGCGAAAACCACGTTATAATAGATATGCTTTCAGGTACAGTTGATTTCTACCAAACCGGCGGAACTCCTGTTACTGAAAGAGTAGTATCTGTAAGTGCATGGGTTAACTATCAACCGGCATCTGGCAGCGACACTGCAAGCCTAACTATACAAGCATTGGGCAAGTATGATGGTGCTGATACTACATTTGGTTTGGGAGGCATTCCTATTACCGCTACCACAGGCTGGGTTCAGGTAACAGCTAATATGACCTATACAACCACTTCTATTAATGTAGATACCTTACGCATTACATTTGCTAGCAGCGGTGGGGCATCTATGGCTGAAGGTTCTACTTTATTTGTTGACGATGTAACTATGGTTACTGAGCCTCAATCGGTACAAACATTGGCTAATAGTAAAGTTGTAAAAGTTTACCCTAATCCGGCTAATGACATGCTTTATGTAGAAGCTAACAACTACAGCAGCTATATCTGTAAACTTATTGCAAATGATGGTCGTGTAGTTGCTACTGCTACTATAGATGGCAAAACAGGTATTGACATCAGCGCATTACCTTCAGGAAACTACAGCTACATTATTAGCAACATGTCAGGCGTTGCAGTACAAAATGGCAAAGTAGCTATAGCTAAATAACAGCTAGGCTAATCTTATAAAACAATTAAGGAGGCTATTTTGGCCTCCTTAATTGTTTTTATATATCAGTAATATCTTTTTATACACTCATTTCTTTCACATCATCTGCTATCACAAGTCTGCCGGCGGTTTTAGCTTTTATCTCATCTATTGTCACTCCAGGAGCATACTCAATACACTTAAACCCATCGGGGGTTACATCAAAAACGCCCAAATCAGTTACTATTTTTCGTACACAGCCTACACCAGTTAATGGCAGTGTGCATTTGCCCAACAATTTGCTTTCGCCTTTAGGGTTAGTATGCTGCATAGCTACAATAATATTTTTTGCTGCTGCCACTAAATCCATAGCACCACCCATGCCTTTTACCATCTTACCAGGAATTTTCCAGTTAGCTATATCTCCATTATCAGCAACTTCCATAGCTCCTAATACAGTAAGGTCTACTTTACCTGCGCGTATCATACCAAAGCTCATAGCACTATCAAAAAATGCTGAACCCGGCAATGTAGTTATAGTTTGCTTACCGGCATTTATCAAATCTGGATCCTCTTCGCCCTCAAAAGGGAAAGGCCCCATACCCAATAAACCATTTTCACTTTGAAGCATTACATTCACCCCTTCAGGAATATAGTTAGCTACTAATGTAGGTATACCTATACCCAAGTTCACATAATATCCGTCGCGCAACTCTTGAGCTATTCTTTTTGCAATCTGTTCTTTATTAAGCATTGAAGTAATTTAAGTTTTTGTGAAGAATGATTCTTTACTACGCGGCTACTAGTGTTTGCGCACAGTGCGTTGCTCAATTCTTTTTTCGTAGTTAGTACCTTGAAAAATACGGTGCACATAGATACCCGGAGTATGAATTTCATTAGGATTTAATTCTCCCGGCTGTACTAGTTCTTCTACTTCTGCAATGGTTATTTTACCAGCCATAGCCATCAAAGGGTTAAAGTTTCTTGCGGTATCCTTAAATATTAAGTTACCCATAGTATCACCCTTCCAAGCCTTTACTATTGCAAAATCAGAATCGAACGCATACTCTAACAAGTAGTTTTTACCATTAAATGCTCTTACTTCTTTGCCTTCTTGCACCTCAGTACCATAACCTGCTAGCAGATATACAGCCGGCATGCCATAACCACTAGCCATACATCTAGTAGCTAATGTTCCTTGCGGTATCAACTCTACCTCCAACTCTCCGCTTAGTAGCTGACGCTCAAACTCTGCATTCTCACCCACATAAGACGATATCATTTTTTTTACTTGCTTATTCTGCAAAAGCAAGCCTATACCAAAATCGTCTACACCAGCATTATTAGATATGCAAGTAAGATCTTTTACACCTTTTTTCACAAGAGCTGCTATACAATTTTCAGGTATGCCGCAAAGGCCAAAACCACCTAACATTAAGGTAGCACCCGATGCAATATCGCGGACTGCCTCTTCGGCACCTGCCACTACTTTATTCATCTGTATGTGTTGTTTTTAAGAGTATTAAAAGTAAAAATAGTTATTTACTACAACAGAGAAAATTGACTTATACTATTCTTTTCCTGCACGTAGCAGCATCTCTTTTTCTTCTTTAGAGAGTGCATTGTATCCTTTCTGGTTTATTTTATCAAGTATCTCGTCTATTGTACTTTGAGATACTTTATTGATAGGAGCATATACCTTATTCTTTATACGAATACCTACTCTGTCTTGTGTTTCAGTAGGATTTTTAGGCGTAACTACCGATTCAATTTTATTAATTAAATCTATTGCCCACTGTGCCGGGCGATAGCCAGCCTGTATTAATTTGATGTAACCAAAACCTACCACTCCACCAGCAACAACCATCAATAAAGATGGAAAATTAGTACCAGAAAAAATTAAAGCTAATGCTATAAAAACACCGGCAACCCCCATTAATGGTATGCTTAGTGTAGGTGTAATATACAACTTGTATTTAGGAGCTAATGTTATAGAGGCTACAGCCATTGCAACTATACCAGCCTTTGGACCTAAATATGCTGCATAAATACTACCACCTGAATTAACAAATGCTGGCATGCCCAATTTACCTGGTATAAACTGTGCTAGCATATATACTACACCACCCATGGTTAATGCATATACGTAAATAGGAACTATATGCTTACCACCTACCAACATTTGTACTAAAGAGCCAAAAAGATATAGCCAAACCATATTGCTCAGCAACTCCATAAAAGTATTAGGAAATTGAAACCAACCATATGTTAGTATGGTCCACCAGCTGCTGCCAAAATTATGCACGTCTCCCAAAGCTACATTCGGGACAAAATACTTATTGAATATATCCCACTCTCCTTGGAGCACCATCATATTTATTGCCCAAGATATAGCTAACAACATATATGCTACTCCGGAAAAAATAATAAGTTTTAATACCGCATTATCTTTTAAACCCGGAATATAGGATAACGGTGATTTTCTTTGCGACATTCTCATAATACAAAGTTATTAATAAAACCGGTTAGAACTTTTACTGCCCCATGCCTTAAGCAAAATGAAACCAAAAAGCATACCTCCCAAATGCGCAAAATGCGCAACGTTATCTCCGGCAAATCTGCCAAAACCTGAAAACAACTCCATAGCAGCATAACCGGCAATTAACCATTTAGCTTTTATAGGAATAGGTATAAACATAATCATCATCTCTACATTCGGATACATGTATCCGAATGCAAACAGCAACCCAAATATGGCTCCGGAAGCACCTACCATACTGGTATCAGACATTTCTCTTAACAAGCTCTTGAAAAAACCATTTAATGCCTCTGCACAGTCGCTACAAGAGGGGTTTGTTTTCCAAAACTGCAAAACCTTATCCACAGCAGGCACCATTTGATCATACTTATGTGTTCTTATATAGGCATTATACCCTTCATAGCTAGGCGACTGCATTACTCTAAACACTTCTTTTTGTAATGAGCTCAATTCAAAATCATGAATGCCCATATGAAACAATGCGGCACCCACACCACATACCATATAGTAAATCAAAAAACGTTTAGCCCCCCAGCGCTCCTCAAAAATACTTCCGAACATATACAACCCATACATATTGAAAAATATATGCATAAAAGTGTTATTAATACTATCAGGAGAGCCATGCATAAACATATGGGTAATAAACTGCCACCAATGAAACTGAGGAGACTTCCAATAATGTAATGCTAAATAATCATCCAGATTTATATTGACATTAATAAGCGCAAACTGCGCCAATACCATTATTACATTTATTATGATAATATTTTTAACCACCACAGGCACACCACCAAACCCACTTCCTCTATTTTGAAACATAATACAAATGTAATTCTTGACGAGTATAAATTACGTTAAATACCCACATAACATGATAGAAAAAGCCCCTCTTTGCAGAAGGGCTGTCCTACATATAATAAACATACTATATTTTTTCAACTCCCAATCTCACTATCTCATTTCCTATGTATACCAACATAGTGTAATAGCCCGCAGGAGCATTTAATTCAATGCTGTTATGTTGGTTAGTTTTGGCAATGTAGGTTGCTATTTTTCTACCCATTATATCAAGTACATCTACCGGCACCTCCATATCTGTATCGGTAGTTATATCTATTGTATATGCCCCTGCACTTGGATTTGGGTATATTTTGGCAGTATTTATGGCTACAGGTAAATGATTGACTGTAGTTGGCGTATCGCAGTTTATAACCTCTACATCAAATAAGGCTGTTGTTTCTCCACAAGCATTATTTATGGTATACGAAATAGTAGCTACACCCTCAGTTAAGCCACCTACCAAGCCACCTAAAGCAGAGCCAATACATGGAGCCACTAAAAAATTATCAGATTGCCATGTGCCGCCAGGCATAGGATTCATTAAGATGGTGTAACCCAACTGACAAATAACATGTTCGCCTGTTATGGGCATTACCTCTCTGTTAATATTCACACGATGCGTGCTTGTTGTAAGCCCACATGCATTTAACAAGGAGTAATATATATTAGTACTACCAAATAAATTGCCAAACACAATACCTGTAGAAGTAACATATGCAAAATCTGCTTCTAAAGTTGTCCATACCCCTCCCGGCGTTGATGCAGACAACGTTATAGAGCTTCCTACACAAACACTATCGTAACCGGTAATAACTGCAGAATCAGGAACTGTCATTACCTCTATAGCATGCCAAGCTGTATCTGCCCCACATACATTATTAACTATGTGCTGTACAGTATCTTCTCCAACTGTTATTGGAGATATTATTCCATCCAACGAAGTTGATAAATGACCGCCCGTAACTCTCCATACACCTCCTGTATCAGTAGAGCTAAGGGTTACAGAAGTTCCCATACAAATACTTGAAACACCTACAATTGGAGATGCTGTTAATGGGCTCTCTACTGTCATTTGAACAGAATCTATAAATGTAATTGTGTCAACCAACGACCATACCATAGCTACACACTTCACAATATCTCCTGACGCTAACAAAGCATCTACATAAGTACTACTATCCCCACCTACAGGAGTTTCATTTTTATACCACTGATAATTAATAGTATGTGTAGTAGCAATAGAATCTGCCAAACTCAAAGAATCTCTAAAAGTAACGGCAGTACCATTACATATAACCGGACCGGCAGTATAGCTAAAATAACTCTGCCCCCATGACAATAGGGCGCTACAAATCAATAATAATGTAAGCTGTAATCGCAACATAGATAATGTGTGTAAGTAATATGATTGGTATAAAGGTAACCAATCATTATATATTATAATTCAATCAACACCTTTTACCTTCATTTATCCATCTTCATAAACTTGTTTACCTTGCGGTATCATGTCTAATGATCAATCACACAAACTAGAAAGAGGACTATCGTTAGCCCAGGCCACTGCTATTAATATGATAGACATGGTAGGTATAGGCCCCTTCATTACCATATCTATGGTACTAACCAATCTTGGGGGACCATTATGTTTATTAGCTTGGCTTCTAGGTGCACTATTGGCTTACACTGATGGTATGGTATGGAGTGAAATGGGCGCTAAATGGCCAGAAGCCGGAGGTAGCTATGTTTTTCTTCAAAAACTATACGGCGCAAAATGGGGCAAAATGATGGCATTCTTATTTATATGGCAAACAATAGTACAAGCTCCGCTTACTGCCGCAAGTAGCGCCATTGGCTTTTCCGACTTCTTAAAAAATTTAGTTGAACTAACGCCACTAACACAAAAAATGGTGAGTGGAGGGCTTATCATAGCTATGATTGTACTATTATATCGCCCAATTAAGAATATTGGGTTTATATCAATAGTACTTTCGGTTGTTACTATTAGCACAATACTTTGGATGATTCTATCAGGCATTGGTAGTTTTAGCTGGCAACAGGCTTTTCATATAGAAAAAGACTCACTAAATCTTACTCCGGCATTTTTCCTTTTCCTAGGACAGTCATCCCTTAAAGCTGTATACTCTTATATGGGCTATTATAATGCTTGTCACCTAGGCGGAGAAATTAAAAATCCAGAAAAAAATATCCCTAGAAGTATGTTTTTAGCCATCACAGGTATTATGATTTTATACCTATGTATGCAAATTGTATTGATAGGTGTTCTACCATGGCAGCAAGTAGCAGCCTCACCCAATACTGCAGTAATAGCCTACTTTACCAAAATATATAATCCCCTAGCAGGCACTATAGCTACTATTCTAATTCTTATTATTGCTCTAGCTTCATTATTTTCTTTACTTCTGGGCTACTCAAGAATTCCATATGCTGCAGCCCTTAATGGAGATTTCTTTAAAATATTTGCTAAAGTGCACCCTAAGCACCGCATACCGCATATATCCTTACTTACACTAGGTGCTTTAGCTTTCATATTCAGCCTATTATTTAAAATGAAAACGGTTATTACTACCATAGTAACCATGCGAATTTTAATACAGTTCACTTCTCAGGCAGTAGGGGTTATTCTTTGGCACATCAAGCAACCTAAAGAGCATCGCCCTTATAAAATGCCACTATTCCCTATACCGGCCATTATTAGCTGTATTATTTGGCTCTACCTACTTTTCACCAGCGATATGGCGTACATAGCCGGCGCTTTCGGCTTCATTATAGTCGGTATAATCGTTTATTTCTCATTTAAAAAACATTTAGGCACGCCAATTGCGGAGTCTTAATAAAGAATTATAACAATAACGTAGCACCCAATAGTTCCATTATTCGGCATTTACAAGCTTAAATATTACTTTTGGGCACTTAAACTAAACCACAGCTATAGCGTTTTGAGTACAAAAATGTCTCCTGAACAGTTTTTTGAACTACTGGTAAAGGAACTTGAAATACATACGGAAATGCAGCCCTACTATAAATTTTTAGGAGATGCATCTTCTTGGCATTTTAGGCGCAACTACTTTTTACAAAGGCTTCACTATATAGATAAACATATAGTTCAGTCTGGTGCAACCCATATACTTGATGTAGGTTGCGGCTATGGCACTACCTGTTTATACCTTGCTATGAACGGAATAAAAACGCATGGCACTACCTTAGAGTTTTACTACGATACCATACAAAAGCGCAAAGACTACTGGAGCCAATATGGCGACACATCGCTATTTAGTTGTAGTTATGAAAACCTATTTGACTCTCCGCCTCCTGCAAATACTTACAATCTTATTATCGTTCAAGATACACTGCACCACTTAGAGCCTATAAACGATGCACTAAAAATATTTAATAACTGCCTGCGTAAAGGTGGTAAAGTGCTGGCAATAGAAGAAAACGGCTCTAACATTATCCAAAGAGCTAAACTATACAAATACAGAGGTAATAAGCGTATAATAACTATATGGGATGAAAAATTGCAAAAAGACATACTCATAGGAAATGAAAACATACGCAGCCTAAAAAGCTGGACTAGCCTTTTTAACACTAATGGATTTAATATAGTAGAAGATAGTATTCTTTACATAAGATATTATTTACCATTCCAGTACAAGTCTGCGGATGCTAATGCACTTATGCAGAGGGAACTGGCTATACAAACAAAAAGAGACTTTAGAACTGAATACTTCTTTTTTGGCCTCAACTTTATAGCAGAGAAGAGGTAATATTCAGGTACAGGCTTAGCAGTAATAGCTCAATACATCGGCAATATCATTCTACATAAAGCAATAGGCTCCGAAATTTCGGAGCCTATTGCTTTAAACATATATCGTTCAGAATCTGTTATCTTGCTATGTTTACTGCTCTTAGTTCTCTAATAACAGTAACCTTAATTTGTCCGGGATATTGCATTTCTTTTTGAATCTTATCTGCAATTTCAAACGACAAACGCTCGCTATCTGCATCGGTAATTTTTTCAGCTTCAACTAATACACGTAACTCACGACCAGCCTGTATAGCATATGCTTTTTCCACACCGTTATATGCCATTGCCAAGTTTTCTAGGTCTTTAATACGTTGCATATAGCTTTGCATCATTTCTCTACGAGCACCCGGACGAGCACCGCTTATAGCATCACAAGCTTGCACTATAGGAGAAATAATATAAGTCATCTCCATTTCGTCGTGGTGAGCACCTATAGCATTTACTACAGACGGATGTTCACCTGCCTTCTCTGCTAATTTAGCACCCAGCAATGCGTGGCTCAATTCTGTTTCTTCATCAGGAACTTTACCTATATCATGTAGTAAACCGGCGCGTTTTGCTAGCTTAACCATCTTCTGACCCAAGCCCAATTCTGCAGCCATTATACCACAAAGATTGGCTGTTTCTTTAGAGTGCATCAATAGGTTTTGACCATAGCTAGAACGGAAACGCATTTTACCAACTATACGCACTAAGTCTTTGTGCAAACCATGTATACCCAGTTCTATTATAGTGCGCTCCCCTATTTCCATTACCTGCTCTTCCAATTGCTTTTTGGTCTTTTCTACCACTTCCTCAATACGAGCCGGGTGTATACGACCATCTTGCACTAGGCGCTGTAAAGATAAACGTGCAACCTCGCGACGAAGCGGATCAAAACAGCTTAATACTATAGCTTCTGGGGTGTCATCTATAATCAAGTCTACACCCGTTGCAGCCTCAAGAGCACGAATGTTTCTACCCTCTCTACCAATAATCTGACCTTTAATTTCATCGCTCTCCAAATTGAATACAGTTATTGCGTTCTCTATGGTTTGCTCAGCAGCAGTACGCTGTATGCTTTGAATGATGATTTTCTTAGCTTCTTTAGAGGCATTAGTTTTAGCCTCTTCCATTATATCTTTCACATAAGCCATTGCACGAGTGCGGGCTTCTTCCTTAACTACCTCAATCAACTCAGCTTTAGCCTCCTCAGCAGATAAATTGGCCACTTTTTCTAGCCTTTTCACATGCTCTTCATGGTGTTTCTCCAGTTCAGCACGTTTTATGTTTGCAGCCTCAATTTGTCCTTTCAGCGTTTCTTTTAACTGTTCATTTTCTTGAACCTGACGCTGAAGAGCCGAATTTTTATCATTAATGCTTTGTTGTTGTTGCTTTAGTTTAGCTTCATTTTCAATAATTTTTTGACTACGTTGAGCCAGTTCTTTGTCGTTAGCTGCTTTTAGTTGTAAAATTTGTTCTTTAGCCTCTAATAGTTTTTTCTCTTTAAGTGTTTCTGCAAGTATTTTAGCATCTTCTACAATCTTGTTAGAATCATCCTTTAGTTTTTGTGCTATAGATTCTGCTTCTTCAATTTGTTTCTGTGTATTTTTTGCAAAAATGCTTTTGCCGGTAAATATACCTATAAGTAGTGCCGCTATCCCTGTGATGACGGCTATAATGGTTGGCTCCATATGTGTTGTAAATGTATTTATATATTAAAAATCAACATAAAACCACATGCATAGCGGGTTTATGATTAGCGTGCTAAGATAACAAAACATTTTGGTAATGGTAGATAGCCTATACACATAAAAAATAGGAATGTTAAAAACTATTAGTTGACTGCTATGCATCAATTAATAACTTTACGCCTCATAAATTATAGTTGTAATTTATTCGTCACCAACACATAAAACTTACACACAATATATAGTATACATATATGGTACTAGCCTTTGCATATTGTAATGTGGCTGTTTTGCCGGTAAGAAGCGAACCCACCCATACTGCTGAACAAACTACTCAATTGTTATTTGGTGAAAGGGCTGAAATAATTGAAATAGACAGTAACGATTGGGCTCGCATACGCTGCGGATGGGATGACTATATAGGGTGGTGCAAAAAAGGACAGCTAAAAGAACTGAGTCGCAAAGAATATCGTAAAGCCTCAAAATACCTAGTAGGAAACCATATATCTAAAATAGCAATGGAAAGTGGCGATATGGTGCTACCATATGGTGCAGAACTTACAGGATTAACCGGTGGCAAAATAACTCCGCTGCAAGAGGTTGGTAGCTTTAAAGGAAAGAAACTAAATAAAAACGAAGACTTACTAACCAGAGATAATTTAAAAGCAGCAGCACTAGAATACTTAAACGCCCCCTACCAATGGGGAGGGCGTAGTGTGGCAGGTATAGATTGCTCCGGGCTAACACAAATGGCTTATAAAATGTGTGGGTATGCCTTGCCTCGCGATGCTAGCCAGCAAGCGAAAGCAGGTCAAATGGTAGACTTTCTACAATATGCTAAATGTGGAGACTTGGCTTTTTTCGATAATAAAGAGGGTAATATTACACATGTTGGCTTACTACTAGATTCTGAAACTATTATACATGCTACAGATACATCAGGAAGAGTAGTAATAGATAAAATAGACTTGGGGGGCATTATTAGCAAAACCTTACGTAAGCGTACCCACAACCTACGCATGGTAAAAAGCATCATACAGTAAACAATCTATAGAATTTACGTATAGATTTTAATTTTTCAATAGATTTTATCTATAGTTTAATTGCCAATGAGAATAGCAATCATCTATGTAGTTTCTGGCAAATAATAGAACTTTGCACTACCAAAAAGGTAAAACAACCAAAAATTAAATCATACAAAAATGGCAAACAATTTCGTTACTGTGGGAATGAAATTCCCTGAATTCGACAAGAAATCTGTAGTATCTATTGAAAAAGGTAAAGAATTTAAAAACATTAATAACCAAGATATAGCTGGCAAATGGGCTGTTATGTTCTGGTGGCCTAAAGACTTTACTTTCATTTGCCCTACAGAAATTGCTGAGTTTAATAAGAACTACACCAACTTTACTGACCGCGATACTATATTGCTAGGTGCTTCTACAGATAGCGAATATGTTCACCATGCTTGGAGAATGAACCACAAAGACCTTAAGGATCTACGTTTCCCAATGATAGCTGACACTTCTAAAAGTTTAGCTGAAGAACTAGGTATTTTAAGTGAAGATGAAAAAGTAGCATATCGTGCAACATACATAATAGATCCGGAAGGAATAGTTCGTTGGGTATGTGTTAACGATTTAAGTGTTGGTCGTAATGTTGAAGAAGTTTTGCGTGTATTAGATGCACTACAAACAGATGAGCTTTGCCCATGCAACTGGAATAAAGGAGAAGAAACATTACACCCAGAAGTAGGATAATAATTATTACATATAACTATATGGTGTGCAGGAGAACAACTTTTGCACACCTTTTTTGTAAGCATTAATATTAAAATATCATGAGTATCATATCAGAAAACGAAACTTTACAAGGCTTTTTTCAAGATTTATCTCTTGACGCAAATTTCGAGTCAAGCAGCCTAAGCACGCTAGCAGGAGTAAATAGCAAATACCTAAGAGACCTAAAACTAAATGTTATGGGTATGCTTGGTGCTAAAAATCTCACAAAGAAAGAAGCCGTATTAATAGCTTTATCTGTAGCTGTAAATGAAAAACACACTGCACTAATACAAGCATTTGAACAGCTTGCTACTAAAGAAGGCAGCACAGCCGAAGAAATAGCAGAGGTGCATGCTTGTACTTCTTTAATGAACTTCAACAATGTTTTTTACCGCTTCCGCCATTTCATGCATGGCAACGAATATTATACCAAAACACCTGCCGGCATGCGTATGAGCATCATGATGAATCCTTTATTAGGCAAGCAGTTGTTCGAATTAATCAGCTTAGTGGTTTCTTCTATCAATGGTTGCGAGCAATGTGTAACTTCGCATGAGCACTCAGTAAAAGAGCAAGGTGCAGACGAACCTAAAATATACGATGCTATACGACTAGGCGCTGCTATAAAAAGCCTTACTGTAGCTTTTTAAAACTAAACAAAACGATCTGATACCAAGAGGCAAACAGTTTATTTCGCGTTTGCCTCTTTTAATTTTTGCAAAGCTACATCTATCATATCTACACGTTTTTTAACCTTTTCAGCTGCTGCATCAAGAGTATAACCTTCATCTATTAACTCCTTAATCAATAGCATTTTCTTTATATTTTTATAGTTATATCTACGGTTTGTCCCTTCTTTTTCAGTTAAACTTTCTATTATACCCTTTTCTTCCCAATACCTTATTTGTCTGGTAGGAATACCAGTAATTTGAGACACTTCGCCAATACCAACAATTAGTTTTTCTAAAAATTGCACATCGCTATTTTTATTCGCATCTGGTGAAGTATCTAACATATTTTGTTAATTATTTACAAACAATGTAGCAAAATTAACAAACACACGTTAAATTCGCAATTGTAATTTATTTACAATAAATGCCACTAATCTATAATGTACGTATTAAATCTACAAAAAAAATGTTCAAGAAAATTATTTTATTAGGCAATATGTTGCTATGCCTTTTATCTACTGAAAGCAACGCTCAAAAAAATCATAAAAAAACAATCCAAATGACTACAAAAGCTAGCGGCTTACAAGCCGTAACCAGTTTCTTTACCGCCTTCAGCAAAGGAAATTTTCCAGAAATAATAAATACTTTTCACAAAGATGCCTCCATATTTGCAGTAAGATCAGGAGTGCCACAAAACAGCATTTATGGTACTTATAAAGGCATTGAAGGTGTACAAAAGTTTTTACAAAAATTAGGTGCTACATTTGACACTAAAGCATTTAATATTGAACACATGATTGCAGATGGAAACAAATGCTTTGCTAATGGTACATTTACACATGTTGTAAAAGCAACAGGTAAAACATTTTCTAGTGCTTGGAGTTTATTTGTAATTGAAAAAGAAGGTAAAATATTAGAATATCATTTCTACGAAGACTCCGAGAAATTCGCAGAAGCTAACTCTAAATAAATTCTTGCCAAAAAACAATTAAATGATTCATAAAAAATATTTCCGTGTGGTAAACACTTTATTAGTAGTAATACCTATGACACTAATAATGGCTATTGTAGGCACTTTGCGCAATTATGGCGCAAAGCCCGACTGGATATTAAAAATGCTTAGTGCATGGATAGTTATGGCTCCCATTGCATTTGTGGTGGCATTTATTATTATCCCCAATGCCAGAAAGGCTACTGAATGGCTTACAGGAAATAAGTAAATATAAAAGAGGGTTGCTAGATAGATACTAACAACCCTCTTTTATTTTATTAATGGATTACAGTATACTACTTTTTATACCCTAAATTCAGCATCTCAAATACCTGATTGGCAGACACTGCAAAGCTAACACCTTCAGTACCTAAGCTTACTAACTTAGAGCATATTACACCAATAACATTGCCATCCCTATCTACTAATGCACCACCACTGTTACCCGGGCTTACCTGCACATCTGTCTGTAAAAAAGTATTTTCATTTGCCTTGCGTATAGCAGATATAATACCTCTTGTTAAGCTTTGACCTAGCTTTAAATTCCTTGGCGTTCCTATAGCCCATACATCCATACCAAGATCAGCTTTTTGCTCGCTTACAAAATTCATAGCTTGTAAGCCTTTCCTATCTATTTTTATCAATGCTAAATCTCCGTACAAGCTTTTTCTTACCAGTGTTGCTGTATACTTGGTAGTATCATTATTAAACAACACCTGTAACTTTTTACTACCCGCTACTACGTGGTAGTTGGTTATTATATATCCGTCATCAGAAAATACGATACCGCTACCATGGCCATCATCTACCTTAACAGTTACTACAGAGTTTACAGCCGCCAAAAACTTATTAGTAGCAGTATTTACAACTGGTGCAGCTACTGATATTAAAGCCCCGGAATCTCTTTTATAAGGTTCAGCTTTTAATAGCCCTTTTTCCTTTATCTCACTTTGCAGTTTTAAAAAAGAGTATTCCACATTATCCTTCAATATGGTGTTTAACTTTTCTGTATATGTGGAATTCTCGCCCATACTAACAATATTAAACACATCAGATCTTACATCAGTATGTGTTTTATATATAGACTGCTTAAAATAATCTTGTATATCCCATTCTATATACATACGCGAGCATACCGCATTACCATTCATAGAATTTAAGGTTCTGAAGGTAATGGACTTAATATTAGCTGTTATAGACAAAGTATTAGCCATATTAGGGAATATGAGGTTTAGAGTATCTATATACCCTGTCCTACTAAGCATTTTATTTATAGGATCCTCAAAAACAGTATAATCTGCATCTATGGCATTTTTATCTTTCCTTCCTTTAAGTGCAGTGTCTTCTTTATAAGTAGAAGGCTTATCAATAGCAGATAGAAAAGATGTATGAGATGAATAGTTGAAATAGTTATAGTCTTTATTCTTAACCTTTATAGCAGCCTTGTCTATAAACATATACTTTTCTGCACTGTCTCTATTCACAAACTTTTCCATTGTAGGAATAGTAATAGTTCGCGGATAATTCCATAATCTAGGATGATGACCAATCCAGAGTGGAGCAAGGACTGCAATATCTAAAAATGATAAAAAATATCTACCACTAACTTTAGTTTTAAATACGGCTTGAGTTCTGGTTTTGTAACCTTCTTTTTCAGCGCTAAACACCTGGTTGTAGTTCGACCTTGCTATTTTCTTTTTAGCACGACCCACCCCTATAGAGTCATCATTGTAATAAATGGTAGCACCCTCTGTTGCAGATTTTACAACTACTTTTTGTTTTTCCGGAGAAAATAATATTGAACAACTGCTTATTCCCACGGCTGTTCCTATCATAGATAGATAGAGTAAAGACTTAGATAATTTCATTGCAATTGGTTAATTCTTAGCTTAAAGATAGCATCCATTATTTCAAATAACAATACATCACGCTATTAATATCATTAAAAACACTGTCCACTGTCATCATAATTAAGTCCTATATACAGTTTCTTGCAGCCCACAACAGATGTTATGCAATTCAAAACTATTATTGAACCGTTTAAAATAAAATCGGTAGAACCTATACATATGTCTACCCCCGCACAGCGCGAAATGTGGCTACAACAGGCTCATTACAACCCTTTCTTGCTGAGGTCAGAACAAGTAATTATAGACTTTCTTACAGATAGTGGCACTTCTGCAATGAGCAGCCAGCAATGGGCAGGAATAATGCAAGGCGACGAATCGTATGCGGGAGCATCTAGCTGGGAACATTTTAGAGACGAGGTTCAAGACCTTACCGGATACCAGCATATACTACCTACCCACCAAGGAAGAGCCGCTGAGCGTATACTATACGGATATCTAGGCGGAAACGGTAAGGTATTTATTAGCAATACACACTTTGACACCACAAGAGCAAATATAGAATTTAGCGGAGCTGAGGCCATAGACATGGTGGTACCCGAAGCTAAAGACCACTATTCAGATTTTCCATTTAAAGGTAATCTGGATGTAAATGCTCTTGAAAACTATATAGCACAAAATGGCAGTGACCATATAGCGGCTGTAATTCTTACAGTAACCAACAATAGCGGTGGTGGACAACCCGTGAGCATGAAAAATGCCGAAGAGGTAGCGGCTATTTGCAAAAAACACAACTTACTATTTATCATAGATTGTTGCCGTATTGCCGAAAATAGCTACTTTATAAAACACAAAGAGCCAGGATACGAGCTCACTAGCTACAGAGCTATTGCTCAAAAGATGTTTTCGCTAGCAGACGGCTGTGTTATGAGTGCCAAGAAAGATGCTCTAGTAAATATGGGTGGCTTTCTTGCCTTAAATAACGCTGAACTAGCAGAAGCCTGTACTGGCCTACTTATTATAACTGAGGGCTTTGCTACCTATGGCGGCTTATCTGGTCGCGATATGGAAGCCATAGCTATTGGACTTAGAGAGGTATTTCAAGACGATTATATTAACTACCGAATCAAAAGCACTGCATACTTAGGGGAAGGAATAAAAGCAAAAGGAGTACCCATTATATACCCTGTAGGTGGACATGCTGTCTATGTAAATGCCGGAGAACTCTATAAACATATTCCTGCTAACGAATATCCTGGTCAGGCACTTGTCTGCGATTTATACAGAATAGGCGGTATAAGAGCAGTAGAAATAGGCTCGGTAATGTTTGGTAAGTACGACAATAACGGAAAGCTATTGGCCGCACCCTATGAACTAGTTAGACTAGCCATACCCAGACGTGTATATACCCAAAGTCATATAGACTATGTAATTGAGGTATTTGACGAAATAGTAAAAAACGTAGAAAAAGCGAAAGGACTTAGAATAACTAAAGAGCCTAAATTTTTACGACATTTTACAGCACATTTCGAACCGTTGTAACCAACACATAAAGAAAAAACAAATCACGCGGGTGTCATTTAGTAATGGCACCCGCTTTACATTATCAAAATAACAATACAACACACTGCACTGACATATTGTGGATATAAAACCTGCTTATACGCACATTTTGTCTGTTACACATGAACCAATTAACAGTATCTTAAAGAAAAACTGAAATATTGGCAGACAAAATAGCATAAAAGTGCTTTGGCATAAAAGATGTTCGGAGGATAGTACAACAATTAGTAAACAAACAAAATAAAAACATAAACAACTATGTCAAACGTAAACATCACACCTCTACACGACAGAGTAATTGTAAAACCTGCTGCTGCTGAAGAAAAAACTGCAGGTGGTATCATTATCCCTGATACTGCAAAAGAAAAACCACAACGTGGTACAGTTATCGCTGCCGGTCCTGGTAAAAAAGATGAACCAATGACTGTGAAAAAAGGCGATACAATCCTTTATGGCAAATATGCCGGTACTGAAATCTCTTTAAGTGGTGAAGACTACTTAATTATGCGTGAAAGCGACATTCTTGCTATCATCTAATCTATTTGATTGCTCTAGAAACAATTTTTAAAACAAAAAACTATTAATACAATGGCAAAACAACTTTTCTTTAATACAGATGCACGCAACAAAATGAAGCGTGGCGTAGATGTACTTGCAGATGCAGTAAAAGTAACCCTAGGTCCTAAAGGCCGTAACGTGGTTATAGAGAAAAAATTTGGTGCACCTTCAGTTACTAAGGACGGTGTTTCTGTTGCAAAAGAAATTGAATTGGAAGATGCAATTGAGAACA
>CAYWUY010000026.1:37228-39157 GCA_964461535.1 uncultured Flavipsychrobacter sp. | reverse complement strand
GATATAGCTAAAACAACATCGCTTTCATTAATTACTGGATTACGGTACCTGAATTCTGATGCATATTCTACCTCAACTGGAATTCTTGCTAAATCTTCAATTAGATATTCTCCAATTAGGCCAGAGTGCCAAGATGTACCGCAAGCTGTAACTATGATGCGTTCAGCTTTGTTAATCCTGTTGATATATTCATTCAATCCACCAAGCTTTATCCAACCTTGTTGAGCATTCATACGCCCACGCAGTGAGTCTTCAATAGCTTTAGGTTGTTCGTAAATCTCTTTTAGCATAAAGTGCTCAAATCCACCCTTTTCAATCATTTCAAGAGAGAATTCTAACTTCTGTATAGCATGAGATTTTTCTACGTTACCTAATGTTTTTATTTGATATTGGCCATCTCTATTGATAACTGCATATTCTTGATCATCAAGATATACAACATTTTTAGTGTATTCAATAATAGGGGATGCATCTGACGCAATGAAAAACTCACCTTCACCAATACCTATAACTAGTGGGCTACCTTTGCGGGCAGCTATAAGTTGGTTAGGATTTTCATAATTTAACACAACAATTGCATAAGCACCTACCACTTCATTCAATGCAATTCTCACAGCATTGTCTAGAGTAGTTTGCTCTGTATGCATTACCTCTTCTATCAAGTTTACTAACACTTCGGTATCAGTATCAGATTTGAAACTATAACCTCTTTTAGAAAGTTCTTCTTTAATAGAGGCATAATTTTCAATAATGCCATTGTGTATTAGCGCAATTTTTCCTGATTTTGAAAGGTGAGGATGCGCGTTTCTGTCATTAGGCTCTCCGTGTGTAGCCCAACGAGTGTGACCAATGCCTAAAGTTGCTTTACATTTTGCTAAATCAACAACTTTTTCAAGGTCTGCAACTTTTCCAGCTTTTTTAAATACAGAAATGTCTCCATTAAGTAATGCTACACCAGCACTATCATAACCTCTGTATTCAAGTCTTTTTAAACCTTTAATTAATATTGGGTAAGCTTCTCTGTTACCAATATAACCGACTATACCGCACATGGTTCTATTTTTTTAAGGATGAATGTACAACAATTAATTTTGCTTTGTAGCGGTTGTCTGGATAATTTCCACCGGCCGCTAAAAGTCTGTATGCTCCGTAAAATAACTGGGTACCCCTAACTTTTAAGTGAAGAGTATCTGAGCCCGATTCCATACAACTACGAAGTTCGCGAGGAAACCCTAGTTTAAATGAAACTACACTTGTATCAGAATACTTAAGAGTATGTGGTGTACCATCCATTATGTAATATGGTGATGTACTGGTATAAGGTTTACGATCTTCTATAGGGTAAATTGCTCCTGCATCTATATTAGATGGATATGTGCCATTACCTATTCCTTCAGGATATATTTGAGGTGGTAGGTAGAAAGTTTTACTTTCTAAAGAAGGGATTACAGATAAGAATAAGTCTGCTTTATTTATAATGATGTCTTTACGTAATTTCTGAATACCACCTATTTTTATGTCGATACTTGTGCCTGGCTGATTAGTAACAGCTACTATTTCATTGTTTGCTTTACCAGAATTGATAAGTCTATTTACAGGATATCTACTGTAGTTTCTGGTAATGGCATTGTAATGAGAACAATTACTTTGATTGAATGAGAATGGTAACATTGTGCTAGTGTCTGCACCATAAACGTGATAATATACCATAATACAAGCAGTGCTGTAGTCGTCGCTTCCATTAAGCGAGAAATATGGCATTGCTTTTGTGTATTTTGTTGTATTCGCTACTCTTACACATATACCATTGAAAAGATTCATGAAAGCAGTAGTTTGATCACTAGAATCCACAGATAATGCCATAGCTCTGTTTAATTGAGCCATTGTTTTTGTTTTGTCTAGCTTTATTCTCAAAGCAGGGGTGTGGTT
>CAYWUY010000026.1:30733-37128 GCA_964461535.1 uncultured Flavipsychrobacter sp. | reverse complement strand
GTTCCGAAGAATGAATCTTCAATGGCTCCAACTCCTTGATAGATAGGTACTCCAGATATATTTAAGCTTGTAAATATGTCTTGGTCGTCAACAGTTGAGGTAATACAACTAAGTGTGTCTGTTTCTACTGAAGCGGTATCACTTGCAGGAGAGAGTTTTGAGTTGATAAGGGTATTCTCTCGGCAAGAAGAGTTGAAAATTGAACCTGCTACTAACAATAGCAGTCCTGCCCATGAGTTAATTCGGTATTTACGCAATTGAAATCAAAATTTTGAGGTTCAAAGATGCTAAAACAAAAACTAAGACTCTGTTAAGCTTTTATAAAGCTCTAAAAGTGGACTTACATCTTCTTTCCAGCTAGGGTCGTATTCTAATACTTTTTTATATCTACTAGGTTTTAACTCATTAGAAATATCATTATTAATATCCTCTGAGCCAAAAACAACTACATCTGCATGTTTGCCCGCACCAATAGTTAGTGAGGTGTTGGTGCCATCTTTGAAAAACTCAACATCTTTATCTTTAATTTCAGTACTTATTAGCGCTTTTTTTATAAAGGATGGATCAAGATTTTCAGTAAACTGATCTGACTGTGCAGTATATATTACTTTTGAATATCCAAAAACAGGCTCTTTTTTATAGGTTGTTTTTAGATAAAGTGGTGCTAATGACGTCATCCATCCATGACAGTGAATAACATGCGGAGGCCAACCGAATTTTTTTACTGTTTCGAGTGCACTTTTACAGAAGAATATCATGCGCTCGGCATTATCATCAAAAAAGTTGTCTTGATCGTCTCTGAATACTGCTTTTCTTTTAAAATAATCTTCATTATCCATGAAGTATACTTGTAGACGTGCATTGGGAAGAGATGCCACCTTAATCATTAGTGGATAATCATCTTTGTCTATGATAACGTTAATACCTGAAAGCCTTACAACCTCGTGTAGTCTATGCCTACGCTCATTTATGACGCCGAATCTAGGCATAATGACTCTTATTTCTAGGCCAGAGTCGAAGGTTTTAATTGCTAATTTGTTTAGTATATGAGCAAAGTCGGTAAACTCGGTATATGGAGCTAACTCGTTAGCAATAATTAATACACGTTTCTTTGTGTCTGCAGACATTCGATTGATTAATTATTAATAATAAATAGAAAATGTCTGCAAAATTACGAAAATATTGAATTCCAACCGTACTTTGCAGCCTATTTCATTAAATCGCCTGTTATGGTAGTTTTTAAAAAGGTTGCAGATCTTACAAAATATATTGATAATATTAAAAGTAAAGAGCATAAGATAGGCTTTGTACCTACTATGGGAGCGCTTCACAATGGGCATATTTCGTTAGTATTGCAATCTAATGCTATGTGCGATATTACAGTATGTAGCATATTTGTTAATCCTACCCAGTTTAATGATAAAAACGACCTTGCTAAATATCCAAGAACGATAGAAGCAGATATTGCATTACTTGAGTCTAATTTCTGTGATGTGCTTTTTCTACCTGATGTAGAAGAAATGTATCCTGACGGATTGGACGCAGTAAAAAGTTATGATTTTGGATATCTTGATACCATTCTTGAAGGTGCAAAGCGGCCAGGACATTTTAAAGGTGTTGGTCAGATAGTAGGAAGGTTGTTAGAAATAGTAACCCCTGATATATTATTCTTAGGACAGAAGGATTATCAGCAATGTATGGTTGTGAAAAGTCTAATAAAGCAAATGGAGCTTTCTAGCCTTGAACTTCAAATAGTGAAGACCTCAAGAGAAGAAGACGGATTGGCGATGAGCTCAAGAAATAAAAGACTTACCGAACCACAAAGGGTAATATCAGCTATTATTTATCAGTGCCTAGTATCCATACAGGCTAAGAAAAATAGAGCAAGTTTTAGTGTTGTGCAAAAAGAGTGTGTAGATTTAATGGTTGCAAAAGGTATGCAGCCTGAATATGTAGAAATTGCAAATGCAGATACACTTGAGTTATTACATGAATATAATGATGATGTTCAAATGATAGCCTTAATAGCTACATGGTCTGGAGATGTTAGGCTTATTGATAATATGCTGCTTTGAAATGTGAATAACATCTGTATATAAATACATTCAAATCTCTTGTGTAAAGCTTTTGAATTTCTACTTTTGAAGCTTCAATTTACACAATGTTCATAGAGCCATATACTGGGAAGAAAAAAGGATGGATTGAGGTTATTGCCGGAAGTATGTTTTCAGGCAAGACAGAGGAACTTATTAGAAGATTAAAAAGAGTTCAGATAGCCGGTTTATCTGTAGAAATTTTTAAGCCTGCAGTAGATACTAGATACCATCCTGAAGATATTGTATCTCATGATGAATCAAGAGTAAGATCTACACCAGTAGAGAATCCCTATAATATACTTTTAATGGCATCTAATGTGGATGTTGTGGGTATAGATGAAGCTCAGTTTTTTGACCCAGGTATTGTTGAGGTTGCAGAGGACTTAGCAAGAAGAGGGGTTAGGGTAATTGTTGCAGGATTGGATATGGACTATTTAGGAAAACCTTTTGGACCTATGCCTGCTCTACTTTCAAGAGCTGAATATGTAACTAAGCTACATGCTATATGTGTAAGGTGTGGAGACTTGGCTAATTATTCGTATAGATTAACTGAGGATGAACAACAAGTTTTATTAGGCGAAAAAAATAGTTATGAACCTAGATGCAGAAACTGTTTTTATGATCATGATAAGAAATAGTTTAATCTTTAGGTTTTGAGCATTGCCACTGAAGGTAGTCTCCATTGAACATGTTTACGTATTTTTTTATTTCAAATGTCATATTATTAATTGAATCGGCCTTGACAGGGCCGATTTTTGTTAGTGTTATATATTCAGGGTTTAGTGCATTTTTCTGTGTTAATTTTCCTTCACGTTCAATTTTATACCCCATACTGTTGATTGCATTTTTAAAGCTGTCTCTAACAGCTACCGATGCAAAGCTGGCACCAATTGTTATAGTTCTATCCCCTTTTAAACTGTCTCCACTTTTCAATAAGCTAGTTAGTATTTTATTGTTTTCAATCATGTTTTGTACCGTGTCGTTAGGGTATAAAAACTTTGTGTAAGCATTCCAAAGAGGGTCACTCTTCATTTGTAAAATGAAATTATAGTTGGGGAAGTTTCTATAATACATTCTATTTATGGCATGTCTAATATTGGTTGTGTCTTTAACGTAATAGTAGTTAAGGCGCTCGCAGTTATAGGTGAATGTGCCTGCGAGTAGTATTGGTGACACTCCTAGCATATAATTTCCGGTGGCACCTAGCATATCTTCTAACGAGTCAATTTCTTTAGTATCGGGTATGCCATTATCTCCACATCTTTGGCTAACAGGACCTGTAACTACTAAAAAAGGGAATTTACTATCACCCGCTTTGCTTTTTAGTGATAAGTCTACAAGTATAGACCCTGGTTTGCCCTTTATTTTTGTCAGCCAAGATTCCCAATGCTCGCTTTGTGCATGAGTAGTTATGCTAAAAAGTGCTAGTATTGTTAGTAAGATATGCTTATTCACATTGTAAAATAAAAAAAAGTAAACCAGCAAAGGTTTACTTTAAGAAAAGTTTGGCGTATTGTATGTTTTATTTATCTAATAAGAGTAATGTCTCCGGTTTTTAAAACTTTTTTAAACTTGTCTCCGTAGTAGAAGTGTAAGCTATACATATATGAACCTAGATCGCACGGTACTCCATTAAAAGTGCCATCCCATCCTTTATTTTTGAAGTCAGATCTAAATACTTCTTGTCCCCATCTGTTGTAAATGGCAAACTCATAGCCTGAAATCTCACAGCCTTCTTGTATTAATGGTTGTACAATGTCATTTTCACCGTCTTTATTAGGTGTAAATGCTGTTGGGACGTCGTACCAACAGTCACATGATTGGCTAGTAATTATTACGCTATCAAGTATTGCACATTCATTTTTACTTACTTCTACCCAATATTGTCCTGCTTGGGTAAATGTTTTTGTTTTGCTGGTATCTCCATCATTCCACATGATACTTGAGCCTAATGGGGCACTAGTTTTTACTGTATATCGAATAGGCTCTTCTTTACATACTACAGTATCAGGTATGTTCTGAGATAACACAAAATATTGAATGTCTATGGTGTCGGAATAGCTGCAAATTCCTTTGCTAATTGTTAGCCAATAGGTGCCATTTCTATCTACATAGTTGATTGGGGATGTATTGCCGGTACTCCATAAATAGGTAAGTGCAGGGCTTTGAATAGGTGCTGTGAGTGGATAGTTAATACATATAGAGGTGTCATTTCCTAGGCTAAAAGAAATGTCTAATGGGGCAACATTAAATGTATCGTATCTACCGCTACAAAAAGAACTTGCTTTTACCCAGTATGTACCTGGAGAATTTGCGTTGATAGATATACTGGTGGCTCCGGTATTCCATATATAGTCATCGAAACCGGCAACAGAACTCAGCTGGAATGTGGTGCTATCGAAATCGCAAATAGAATAATTGTGAACATGCGTTGTTGAATCTATTGGAGTAGTGCGTAGTTTGAAAGTATCAATTTTTGCATTGCCGCAATCGTTGTAAGCAATTACCCAATAAGTGCCACTTGCATTTGCATTAATGCTAGGTGTGGTGGCTCCTGTACTCCATAAATAGTTTAGTGAAGAACGAGCTGTAAAACTTAATGGTAAAGCAGATATGCAAACGGTTGTGTCATGGGATTTATATGTAGTATCGGTTGTACTCTCGTAAACATGAATGGTATCTATAATGATGCTGCAACCATTATTGATAGTTACCCAATAAGTGCCATAGGCTGTAATAGGTTTAAATATGCCACTTGTGCCATCATTCCAGTCAAAGATAGAGCCAGGATAAATAGAATGAATTGTAGTACCAGGCCCTATACATAGAGTAGTGTCGTGACTATATCGTAAAGTATCACCAGGCAGGTAAGATACATATAAGTTGGGCATCCCTAAGCTTGTTGTAGAGGTTCCGGGTAGTGTTACAGCCATAGATGTATAACCACATGCTGCTCCATAGTTGTTAGGAGAGGCTATGCAGTCCATGAAGTTTGTAAATAAGCCTGCTGAAATACATCCCAAGTATATTTTGCCATCTGGTCCAAGTCTCATTTCAGTATATATAGGTGAAAAGGTGCTAGCAACAACGTTTCTTGAGGCAATAATTGCAGTTGTTGTAGGTAATGATAAATCATACTGAACGATTTCTGTAGAAAATGAAGCAGATATTTCATTGCAGTATATTTTACTGGCATCCGGAGAAAATTCTCCGCCATATTGTGATGTAGTATTGTTAAGTAGTATGCAGTTTGAAACAACACCTGTAGTTGGGTTGAAGTCATAAACCTCAGTTCCAAAAGAAGAAGGTGTGCCAAACCCACCTGATATATCGTAATTTTGCAATAATATTCTCTGTCTGTTGGGGCTAACTTTCATTTCGCCTATAGTATAAGCATCTGTGCCCAATAAAGTGCCTAAAGATGAAAGTACAGGTGTTGTAGAAATACCGCTTTCTGTAATCTTATATGCTTTGAATCTTGGAGTGCTGCCATCGTGAACCAATAGCCAAAGATTACAGCTGTCTCCTTGCACAATCTGCATTTTTTCTGATAGGTTTGAATCTATAAGTGTACCTATAGATTCTAAACCTCCCAAGCCACCGGCTAAAGACATATCAACAACGCTATAATATAGTTTGCAGTAGTTAGATGAAAAGCTGAAAGCTTCGATAGAAAATACGTAAAATTTATTGGTTCCTGCTATTGGTGCTATAGCTGCCCCCTGCGTTGAGCTTGCTGTGCCCCCAGTGATTGCAGTGGTGTTCATTGAAACCCCTACCTGATTATAAATCCAGTCACCATCTGTGTAAAATAATAAGTTACCTGAGGCATCGCAAACGCTAGCACTACCTTCACTTGTAGATAATGCCGAAGTGAAACCTACTGGAGAACCACTGGTGAAATTGAGCCCGGCATTACTGCCAAAAACCCATATTTTGTTCTGATTACTATTGTATTGGCAGAACGTTTTAGCTTGAAAACTAAAGATTAATAGACTAATAAGAATAATAATTTTTCTGTACATGGCTTTAAATGTATTGTAGGGTAGTTTCAAGATATAGACGGCTATAGTCTAAAGAAAGTTGGCAAGGCGCAGAAAAAAAAGCCTATTTAAAGATTATTCTGACGTATGTAGGATAATAATTCTCTTATCTTATTAGTGTTAGATCTCCCTTTCTACTTATTTCTTTTTTCTGATTGCCTATTTTATATTGTAGAGTGTACATATACGTACCTAGATCAGATATAGAGCCTTTGTAAATGCCATCCCAGCCTTTAGTAAAGTCATTGGTTGAAAA
>CAYWUY010000026.1:5733-30633 GCA_964461535.1 uncultured Flavipsychrobacter sp. | reverse complement strand
GCATCTATACAATATGTAGTGTCGGGTATTTTCAGGGAAAAATTGTCTTTATATATATTAATGGTGTCTGTGTAGCTACAATTTTCATCGCTTACAGTTAAGTAATAGGTACCCGCATCATAAGCTGTAATACTATTTGCGGTAGATGCCGTAGACCATAATAGATGATGGTTGGGCGACGGATTGCTGTA
The DNA here is from genome assembly GCA_964461535.1 of uncultured Flavipsychrobacter sp. Classification (GTDB taxonomy): domain Bacteria; phylum Bacteroidota; class Bacteroidia; order Chitinophagales; family Chitinophagaceae; genus Flavipsychrobacter. Next base: position 30,442 of record CAYWUY010000026.1, on the reverse strand, counting down.
GCTAATAATAGTACTATCGCATATAAAAGTATCTGCGCCTAGATAAAAATAAAGTGCAGGTGGCTCAACAATAATAGTGTCGAAACTCCATTTGCAGAATGAAGAACACATCACCCAGTAAGTGCCTGTAACGTGAGCATTATAAGTGGAAGTCGTACTCCCGTTTTGCCATAAATATTCAGAATATCCTGTAGTAGCCGACAATGTAACACTGCCAATTACGCCATCGCATATAGATGTAGTATCATTGTGGGTTAAAGTATCTGCGGGTACATATAGAATTACAAATGTATCAGATACTAAATTATTACATGCATCAAAATTGTTTACCCAGTATATTCCTGTATTACTGACAGTAATGGTTGCCGTTGTGGCACCATTATTCCATAAATTATTTTGGTAGCTACCCGAAGTGTGAAGTTCTATGCTGCCGTAAGCACTACATACTGTAGTGTCTTTAATGTGATTTATGGTGTCGGGTATTCCAGGTATTACATGTAGTGTATCGAAATATACGGTACAGTCTTTTGTTACCTTCACTAAATAATCTCCGTATGCAGTAATAATTCTATTTGGTGAATTTTGTCCGTCGCTCCACTCATATACTGAGCCTTCTATGGGGCTTGATATATAAGTAGACGCATCAGAAGAAATACATGGATTTAATACATGAGAAGTGTATTGAGAATCCTGAACTAATACACTATTAAAAGTATTAGGCAGTCCTATTTGAGCTGAACTAGCTGTACTGAGTGTAATTGCATTAGGAATATAATTGCATAAAGCGCCAGGGTAGTTTGGTAAAAAAATACAATCTAGTTTTCCGCTAGACGTTAATAAGTCGGTACCGTTTAAATATATTTTATTGTCTATTGCTAGTTTTAGGTCAGAATATACTCCAGATGGATTATTGTAGATTGTAGTTTTAGATGCTATGATGTCTTCAGCTATTTCTGATGATAGGTTATATTGTACAATTCTAGATCCTGTAAGTAATACTTCGTTGCAATATAGTTTGTTGTTGTCCGGTGAAAATTCAGCACCATACTGCGTATTGGTTGAATCAAGTACTCTACAGTTGCTAACTACACCAGTGCTTGGGTTAAAATCATATAATTCTGTGCCGCAGTCATTAGTACTACCAATGCTACCTATGTTATATGATTGTGAAACTATCTTGGTTCTATCCGGACTAACCTTTAGCACGCCAACAGTATAGCAGTCTACAGTGTTAAAAGTGCCTACGTTAGAAAGCACAGGAGCATCACTAATACCAGATGCGCTCAGTTCATAGCACTTAAATTGCCCAATATCTTTTTTATGAACTATCAACCATAGATTGCAATTGTTGCCTTGTACAGTGATCATTTTTTCAGATAGATTACTGTCTAACAAGTTGTTTTTACTAATGATATCTCCTAATCCTGCATTTAAATGCATGTCCAGTATGGCATATTGAAGTTTACAGTAGTTAGTACTTGATAAATAGGGGTCTAATGAAAAAATATAATACTGCCCCGGGTGTCCTATAACCGGAGCAACTACCGTGGCTTGTGATGTGCTTGCTGTTGATACAATACTAAGTCCTGTGCCATTTGGCATTACATTACCTAGTTTATCATGTACTGTTTGCCCATCTGTGTAAAAAAGTAATTGTCCTCTGGCATCACTCACTGATGCACATCCTTCGCTAGTATTAATGTTGCTATTAAATGAAGTAGCTGGAGTAGTGTTGAAATTTATACCGGCGCCAAGCCCAAATGTCCAAACAGAATTTTGTTGACTACTATATTGCGCCTCTATATGAGAGGAGTACAGCAAAAGTAGTAATAGAATCCAATTTGAAAATTTCATTTGTATTTGAGCTTTAAGTCGGATTTATTTATGTGAATATTAGTTTTTTACTTCTGTTAAGTTAAATAAGTAGCTTTTAAAGACAGTCTAACATAAATATAGGTTGGTTGGAGCAAATATTTGTCTTCAAATGCAGATTAAATTAATTAAATTAGCTAGTAAAATTTAGAAAATGAAAAAGATATTCTATTTAATGTTGGCGGTAGTATTGTTAAGCCAACCTGCTTTTGCTCAGTCTAAAACAGATAAAGACGATAAAGCGAAGAAAGAAAAAATGTCTAAAGCTAAAAAAGATACCCCACAACCTAAGGAAGAATCCAAAGCCGGACAGAAACTAAAGAAAGATGGAACTCCAGATATGCGCTACAAGGATAATAAAGTGAAAGAAGATAAGAAACCGGCCGGACCTACTAAAAAAGATGGTACACCTGATAAGAGGTATAAAGAGAATAAAGCCGGAGCGAAAAAATAGTTTTATAATTAGTTTAATGTAAGCATATTATTATTTAGGCATTGAAATAATAATATGCTTACTATCTTTGAGCCAAATACTAAATATGCGCTCAATTGGATTGTTTCAATTCTTAATATTAGTTGCCTTATTTTCACTATCTAGTTGCTTAAGTGGTGTAAAAAAAGATTGGAAGACTTATACATCGGCTGAAGGAGCTTTTACAATTTCTACTCTAGGAGACTTTGAGAAAACCACTGTTAATGAGCTAACACCTTATGGCAAACAGCCAGTTCATTATTTAAAATGGAAACCCTCCTCTTTTTCCATTAGCAAAATAAAACTGATACAAGTAACTTATACTGATTGTCCTGCAAAGTATATAGTTGATTCTAATTTTAGAAATGTAATGCTAGATAGTGCCATTAAGATGCGTGCTAGAGATTTTAGCGATACGTATGAGTCATTTCAAAATATAGAATTAAATACTTATCCTGGTAGAACTTTTGTATTTGATGTACCAACTAGCAACTCAATTGCTATAGTAAAGCTTTGTGTAGTCAATAATAGAAAGTATGATTTGACTATGGTGGTTAGTAGAGATCAGGGTTCTAACGATGAACAGAGTACATTTTTTAATTCGTTTTCGGTACTTAGGTAATAGTTTAGTTTTACATTTCCTTAAATATTAAAACCCGCAATTTGCGGGTTTTAATATTTAATATGTACATATTTTTAACTTTCCTTGGCAAGTGTGCCTTTTAGATAATCAATTACGTTTACCTCTACAGCGTCTTGACTTCTTAGGTCAGCTAGAATAACTGAAATCCAGTCAGTAAGATGAATTAAATAGAAAGCTTTCTCCCAATACGATTTACCTTGAGAGTAAATTTCTATGATATTAGAGGTGTATTTTTTGAAAACTGTTTTATTAATTTCCATTCTTGTTTGGGTTCTCTTGTAGTCGTCTTCGTTACGTAACATGATTACAACCTTGTCTTTAGCTTCATCTTTCCATCCCACAAGTTCATTATGGTTCATTTCTGGTATTACCGCATGCCAACAGAGCATTTTGCTATTTTCATTTAGTTGTTGCCTAAATCTTATAGCAATACCCTCAATTTGCGGGGCTGAGTAGATAATTGGTAGTTTACCTACTATTTTTTTGCTTAACTGTTTTGCCAGTTTTTGTGTATTTTTTTCTTCTGCAATCATAGTTTTAATTGCAGCAGCTATTTCTTTTTCGAATTTGTTATTTATAAAATTGAAATGGAGTAAGGTATATAATAGTTGGATAGAAGAATAACCAAGACAAGCTCTTGGTGGCATACCCGCAGGAACTAATATGCAGTCATATCCTTTTTTCTTTGCCAACTCTGCAATTTTTCCACCTGAAGTAACACAAATTATTGTTGCTTTAACTTTAATAGCTTGCTGAAGTGCAGCCAATGTTTCTTCTGTATTTCCAGAATAAGAACAAACAATTACCAGCGTATTTTCATTTACAAACGCAGGAATAAAGTAATCTTTATTAACAGTTACAGGTACAGATACCTTATCGTTTACATAATTTTGTACAATGGAACCACCTATACCACTACCACCTAAACCTGTAATTAATATATTTGAGAATGTTCTTTGTTCAGTTTTAAATTTATAATTCTTGCCAATAATCAACGCCTCTTGTAGTTGGGTAGAAAACGCTTCAACTAGTTTTTTCATACTAAATTTAATTTTTAGATGTCCAAACATAACGAAATTGGTATAAAAGGAGAGCAAATTGCTATACAATTTTTAGAAAAAAGAGGTTATACAATTGTAAACACTAATTGGAGGACCGGAAATAAAGAAATAGATATTATAGCTACTTATAGAGATATTTGGGTTTTTATTGAGGTTAAGACAAGAACCGGTACTACTTTTATATATCCTGAAGAGGCCATAAGTAATGCTAAGATTAAAAATCTAAAGAGTGCGGCAGTTACTTATTTAAATGATTTGCCGGCAAGTGCATGTTATAGATTTGATGTTGTAGGAGTGGTTCTAGATAAAAAGGGAAGTGTGGTAGATTTAAAACATTTTGAGGAAGCATTTATATGATAAGAAAGATTAGTAATACAATTCTGTTTTTGATGTTTCTATTGCCTACTGTATTATTTGCTCAGCCAAAGCTAGCTGATTCAGTAGAAAATGGTGATTTGATATTTGAGCGATTGCCTTGTGGTGGTTTGTGTGATGCTATAATAAAAACTACCCCGTGTAAGCCTGGCTTAGCGTTCAATCATTGTGGTATAATATATAAAATAGCAGGTAGGCTTTATGTTGTAGAGGCAATTGGAGAAGCGGTGCAGCAAACACCAATAGATGATTTTCTAAAAAGAGATACGAGTAGACATATTTTTATAGCTAAGGTAAAAGAAGAATATAGGCAACAAAATAATCACATGATTGGTGATGCTATCAAGCAGGCACAGCTATATATAGGTGTAAAATATGATGATGCTTTTTTGCCCGGAGATTCTGCTTTGTATTGTTCTGAGTTGGTTTGGGAAACCTATAAGGATGCAAATAAAAAGCCTTTATTTGATTTGAAACCTATGACATTTAAAGATCCTAAGACTAAAAAAACGTTTGCAGCTTGGGTTAAATACTATAAAAGTATTTCTCAGCCTATACCAGAGGGTAAGCCTGGCATAAATCCTTGCGCTATAGCTAACTCAAATAAAGTGAGGTTAATTAAGTGTGTGAAATAGGCATTTTTCTTACATTTATTCATTAGATATTATAATACTACATAATGAGAAAGTTATTATTACTGTGTGCTCTAGTTTTTTGTTCAGCGTATAGCTTAACAGCCCAGCAGCTAAAGCACAATAAATTATCTGCGTCTACTAGGCAATATCTGAATTATTTAGATAAAGGTGGCGACGCTATTAATAAAGAGTTTGTTTATAAAATTATAGATGGCAAAGCCTATTTAAGTGGGCTTGTAAAAGTAAACGCAGATGCCAATGCGGCTCTCATAGCTAAAAATACAGGTGCCAAAATAGGCACCCAGGCAGGTAATATTTGGACAGTTTCTGTACCTACTGATAGGTTAAAAGAATTTGTAGGACAATCTGCTATCAGTTATATTGATTTGGATGTGCCTATTTTTCCCTTAATGGATTCTGCCAGAAAACAAACTAAAGCAGATTCTGCTCAATGGGGATATAATTTACCTCATCCTATGACGGGTAAAAATGTGATATGTGGTATAATTGATGCAGGCTTTGATTTGAATCACCCTACAATGTATGATTCTGTTCACGGAGCTTATAGGGTTAAACGTGTATGGTTGCAAAAATCTTCAGGCACACCACCTTCTGGTTTTGCATATGGTAGAGAGATTACAGATGAAGCAACAATGCACACTGTTGCAACCGATACTGTAATTACCAGTCATGGTACGCATGTTACAGGAATAGCGGCCGGAAGTGGGTACGCTAGCAGTGATACTAACAATAGAAGATTTAGAGGTATGGCATATGAAAGTGATATTGTAATAGTTGCCATTATGCCAGCGTCTACACAATGGATAAATACGGGTGTGTCTGACATCGTAGATGGTATGAACTATATTTATACTTATGCTGCCTCTGTAGGCAAGCCTGCTATAGTTAATTTAAGCTGGGGTAGCACTTTAGGGCCTCATGATGGAAGCTCTCTTTTTAGTCAGGCTTGTGATGCTCTTACTGGAAGTGGTAAAATATTTGCTTGCTCTGCGGGTAATAATGGTGAAGACTTGGTTCACTTACAGAAGATATTCTCAGCAACTGATACCGTTGTTAGTACTTTCGTTACTTTTTCTCCGTATTTAGACAGTTTTCATCAAAATACCTATGTTGATGTGTGGGGAGATACCGGGAAAACTTTCTGCCTCAACTTGAAGCTGTATAATGCAGGTACTGCAATAGACTCAACTAGTAGCGTATGTTTGGTTGCCGATAGTACTTATGAGTTTTATTTGATTGGTAGTAATTTAGATACTTGTTTCGTAACTATTGTTACCAGTCCTGTTGAGTATAATGCTAGACCTCATGCCTATGTTTATATTCATAGCGAAGTGCACGATGATATATGCCTGACTACCACTGCAAACTCTGGTGTAGTAAATATGTGGGAGGGTTATGTAATGCCGCCTACCGGCTATTATGGCTCCTTTTCTAACCTAGGTTATAGTTGGGCAACTACAGGTGATTCTAAAATGACAATTTCAGATATTAGTAGTACTCGCTCTGCCATAGCTGTAGGTGCATTTGTTGGCAAAAGAGCCTTTAAAAATATTTTAGGAACTAATTTAAGTTATTCTTCTGCAATAGCAGGCAAAATTGCTTATTTCTCCAGTTTAGGTCCTACCGCAGACAATAGAGTTAAACCTGATATTACTGCTCCAGGTTTTGGTATTGCTTCTGCGGTTAGTTCTCATTCGCCCGAGTATTTACCGGGAGGTGACTCTTATAGTTCTGTTGTTTCTAGTGCTACTGTTGATGGTAACACCTACTATTATGGAATGATGGCAGGTACATCTATGTCTTGTCCAGCTGCTTCCGGTATCATAGCCATGTTTTTACAAATGCAGCCAACGCTGACGCCAGATTCTGTAAAAAGTTTAATTAATTCAAATGCTATACAAGATATACATACAGGTGTACTTCCGCCTGCCGGAAATAATACTTGGGGGCATGGTAAAATAAATGCCTATAAAACACTCCGTAGCTTAAATGAAGCAATGGCAGTTACTGATATTAATAGCGAAAAGTGGGAGACTCTTGTATATCCTAACCCAAGTACTGGTTTGTTTTCAGTATTGTGCACTCTTTCAAATCCTGAAGTTTTAGATGTAAACGTGGTAGATGTTACTGGTAGAGAAGTGTATAAAAAATCTGTTAAGGCTGTAGCGGGTAGTAACGAATATCAAGTAGCTCTAGCAAATATAGTTAGTGGGTTGTATTATCTAAGCGTATCTGATGGTAAGGGGCACATAGCTACCAGGAAAATTGAGGTAAGATAGTTAGTTGCCAGTTATAAAAAGTCAGGGTGGCAGAACAACTGCCACCCTGACTTTTTTATTCCCACTTAAACACTTTTGATGCAATAATGTAAAGTAGAGCTCCCCACAGTATGAGTATTAGTAAATCGTATCGTACTGTCCATAAACTAGCACCATCAAAAGATATCTTTCTAAGAGCGTCGTTTAGATAGGTAACGGGCATTATTTTGCATAAAGGTTGTAGCCATTTAGGAAAATTATCAATAGAGAAGAAAGTGCCGGCAAGTAAAAATTGAGGCATTACCACAATATTAGAAATAGGGGGTATTGAAGATTCACTTTTAGCAATTGATGATATAATAAACCCAAATCCCATAAATGTTAATAGACCAATAGCACATACTATCAGCATGTTAATAAAAGTAATGAACCCGTTGGCTAATGTAAACCCAAGGGCTAAATGTCCTATGCTTATTATAACAATGGAGCCTAGTATTTGAAATAACATTCTAGATATACCCTCACTAGTAACAATAACCCAGCGCTTAACAGGAGTAGCAAAAAAACGTTTCAGCATTAGCGTTTGGCGCATATTGTAGAAAACGAATGCGGTGCCAAATACTGCAGATGCTAATAGCGAAAAGCTTAATTGTCCGGGTAAAATAAAATCAATCGATTTATATTCTTTGGCATCTACCATGGCTACTTGTATTGTAGCTAGGCTGTCTTGTCGTTTTTTTATCTCAGGGTCCATAGTTTGCACTATACTTGTGATAAGTGACTCTAGTTGATAGGCTTGTGCTTGTTTGCTAGCTATAGTGTTGAGTTTAATATTGTAGCGTTCGCCATGAATAAAGGGTTGTGGCTGAATATTAATAGTTGCAACTATGTCGCCTTCTTTCAATAGCTTATTTATACCTGCACTATCAGAGGTCTTAGCCCATTGTAGAATAGAAATTTTACGAAGCGTTTTATAGAGTTGGTTTGTGGTATCGGCACCGGGTGCTGATGCTACTGTCATAGAAAAACCTCTATCGCCACGTATGATACCAAAAACTAAAATGAAAACCATAGGAAAAGCTATGGTAAATATTACTGATGATGGACTTTTAACTATTACCTGAAGATTGGCTTTAATTAAAGCCCTCATAGCTCTAAAATTGCTATAAGTAGACATTTTTATTTTAAAATTGATGCAAAGTTACTGGCAATATCTGCTAATAAAGTAACGCAACTGTAAACTATTGCCCTCTTTGGGGTAATTTTAATCATAGTTTTATACATAGCATATTGTTATACGATATTCATACTCATAAGGTTTTAGGCAGTGTAGATGGTAACGTAAGTTCATTGCCAAGTTATCATGTATCAGAATTATTATCTCTGCCTGATACTTTTTTCTCTGTAGGGGTACATCCCTGGTTCATAGCCCAAGACTATAAAGCGCAGTTAACTGAACTTAAGGAAATAGTAGCCATGAAAAATGTGTTGGCTATAGGGGAATGCGGCCTAGATAAACTTAAAGGGCCTGGCATGGATGTGCAAATTGATGTATTTGAACAACAAATAGCTATGGCGCAAACTCTGGGTAAACCTATGATTATACATTGTGTTAAGGCCTATGAAGAATTGCTAAGATGTATTAAAAAGCAGAAAGTTGCTCCTATATTTATTATTCATGGATACAACAAGAATGCAACAATAGCCAACCAATTGCTGTCTAGTGGTTGTTATTTAAGTTTTGGACAGGCCATACTGCAAGATAGGCCAGAATTACACAAGGTATTGGCTAAAACACCAGACGATAGATTTTTTTTAGAAACCGATTCATCAGGTCTAAATATTGAACAGATATATATTAAAGCAGCTGAAATTCGGAAAACTTCAATGGATGCAATTATTTTGCAGCTTGAAAAGAATTTTCAAACTGTTTTTAAAAGATGATGAAAGATACTGCTTGGCTATCCCGAACTGAACTGCTAATAGGTAGAGAGAAATTAGAAAGACTAATGCGTGCACATGTATTAGTTGTGGGTATGGGTGGTGTTGGTTCTTTTGCGGCTGAATTTATTTGTCGCTCCGGGGTAGGTGAAATGACCATAATAGATGGCGATGTGGTAGACCCAAGTAATAGAAATAGACAGTTGCCGGCATTATCTACTACTCATGGGCAAAGTAAAGCAGAAATAATGGCGGAGAGACTATTAGCCATTAATCCTGAATTGAAACTGCATGTGATAAAAGAATTTGTGATGCCTGAGAAAGTAGAAGGACTTTTAGAGGGCAATCCCGACTATGTAGTTGATGCCATAGATAGCATAACACCAAAGCTGACTTTTATTAAAGCAGCATATGCTAAGGGGCTGAAAATAGTTAGCTCAATGGGGGCAGGCGCTAAGCTAGACCCAACACAACTGCAAGTGACAGATATATCGAAAACTTATAACTGTCCGTTTGCCCAACAAGTAAGAAAAAACCTTAAAAAAGCGGGAATATATAAGGGTATTAAAGTGGCTTTTTCAGCTGAAGAGCCTATTAAAGAATCTTTAATGCTCACAGATGGCAGCAATTTTAAAAAATCTGCATATGGCACTATCTCCTATTTGCCTGCTACGTTTGGTGCTACTGTAGCAAGTGTAGTTATCAGAGATTTGATGGGGGAGTAGGGGGATATATAATTTTATATGTACATTATGATAGCTAGCTTTTATTTAAATATTGTGTAGAGGTGTCAAAGTTTGAACCTTTTATTGAATAGTTGAAAGTAATTGATGAAGTAATCGCCTAACATGATGAGCCAATTTGCCAAAACTTCTCTTTTTCTGTCAGCTTCCGTTTAGAATTAAAAAATGAAGTAAGAATGTCTTACGACATAATCCAACAAAGCAAACACATTATTTATTTTCGATGTTTTGTTTAAGTTCTGTGAGTTCTTTATCCTTAGCAATTATTATATCGTTGGCAAATTTGTACGCTTCGTGCGTAGCCATTTTTTGTAGCTTATTAATATAATCAAAGAGTTCGGCAAAACCTCTTCCCGTATGATGGACGTTTTCATATTTCTTAGTTTCGAGATTACCTAACATATCCCATATATCTGCTTTTAGAACAACCCATATGCTCTTAATGTCCCCCCAATGTTCTTCTTCATATAGACGACAGCGAATCCCATCCCACTCAAAAGTATTATCAGCAACAGGGCGATTAAACTCATCATATAATTTATGTAGATAATAGTTGCCAAATTCCTGTTTTGAAGAATGAGAGTACGTACTAAAAATTATGAACTTGACTTCTGCATTACTCGGTAGAAGTACTTCCTCTGCGCTAGACAATTTTCTAACTTCTCCATTTTTGTAAACGACAGTAAAATAGTTTTTATATTTTGATTCCATAAATACAGACGCTATGACCCAAAATTAAGCCATTAAGTATAAAATGTATTGATAAAGAAAGGTGGTTTGAAAACTAATTGCTAGTTATAACTCAATTCGGTAAAATCATAGTTAATCTAAAACCACATCTCCATCATTAAATTTGAAAAATATATAGATTTGAGTAAGCTTGGGGTATTATCGAAACAGTTGCAAAATAAAAAGCGAAAGTTACATCGCTCTTCGCTCTGTTTCTTTCGCTCTTGTGTTTTGTGCGGCAGAGGAGATTCGAACTCCCATGCCCTTTAACAGGCGCTACCACCTCAAGGTAGTGCGTCTACCAGTTTCGCCACCGCCGCATTGAGGAGTCGCAAAATTAGGTAAATAGCTATAAATAGCAAATCTAAATAATGGCTACACCCGCTTAATTTACAGTATGTTGCATTGTATTTATTCGTCATAATACTTTGGGGTGCTATATAATTGCTTATTTATGAGTATTTTAGCGAAATAACTGTACGCACTCGCCACTAATTATGCCAGATATACTGCCAAATAATGAGACTGAACGTCTGCTTGCACTAGAAGAGTATAATATCTTAGATACTGAGCCAGAGACGGAGTTCGATGATATTACTCGTATAGCTGCACAAATTTGTCGCACGCCTATTTCGCTGATTACCTTAATTGATGAAAAACGTCAGTGGTTCAAGTCTAACTATGGTTTTAGCAAAAAAGAAGCTGAAAGAGAAGGTTCTTTTTGCGGCAAAACTATACTACAAGATACCCCCTTTATAGTAGAAGATGCTACTCGGGTAGACGAATTTAAAAATAATGCTTTTGTAGTTGGTGAACCTAATATACATTTTTATGCGGGTATACCGCTTATAAATCCACAAGGTTATGCATTAGGCTCATTATGTGTTATAGATAACAAACCCAATAGCATAGATAAGGAACAAGAAGAAACCTTGCAGGCTTTAGGTAGGCAAATTGTAAGCTTATTAGAGTTGAAACGAAAAGTGATACAGCTGGATAGAAAGCAGCAAGAGTTGACAAGTGCCTATTCCGACTTGGAAAAGTTCAGCTATATAGCTTCACACGATTTAAAGAGTCCACTTAATAATATTATATCATTATCCTTTTTACTGAGAGACTGTTATACTGAGGTGCTAGATGAAGATGGATTGGAGTATTTATCTTTAATTAACGAATCTGCTTTTCAGTTGGCACATTTAGTAGATGGTATTTTGCAATATTCTAAATCATCTAAAATGTTGGTAGATGATAAGAAAAATATTAGTCTGGCTCAGGTGGTTTCTGAATTAATGATGCTGTTGAACATTAGTTCCAAAGTGCAGTTGAGTTATCCTAAAGATGGAGCAGAAATGTTTACCTCAGATGTAGCAATAAAGCAGATATTACTGAATTTAGTAAATAATGCCATAAAGTATAACGATAAAGAGGACTGTAAAGTAACAATTACTTTTGAGGAATCGAAAGCTTTTTATACCCTACAAGTAATAGATAACGGCCCTGGTATACCGGAAGTAGATCAGCAAAAAATGTTTGATTTGTTTACCAGATTAAAACAAACTGCTACTAGCAAAGAAAAAGAGGGTACTGGTATTGGGCTTTCTGTAGTTAAAAGATTGGTAGAGAAGCTGGGTGGAGATATTTATGTGAAGTCTGATATGGGTAGCGGCACTACTTTTACATTTACAATAGCTAAATAGACATAAAAAAATACCGGGTAATTAACCCGGTATTCTTGCCATATATTTTGATAGTTCGTTTATTTGATCAACTACTTGTTTATTAGTGGGCTTACAACTTTTAGCTTTCTGAAAGTATATTTTAGCATTTCTAAAGTCTCTTCTTTGCATGCAAATGCCAGATAATTGTAAGTAAGCTGTGGCTTCATTGTCTTTGTCAGGTAGGCCTATTTTTACTGCTTTACGTAGATGCTCATAGGCTTCTTTAGAGTTGCCCTTTTTCATAGCTATAGCTCCAAGTTGCAAATAAGCAGTGCCTTCAAATTCTTTTTCCGGCATGCCGGTTTCCAAGCTTTTTCTCAGTTGGTCTTCTGCTTTGTCTAAGTCTTCCCCCATGGTAGAAAAATTAGCTTGAAGCATATAGTAAGAAGAGCGTATAGGTTTGTATAGTAAATTAGGATACTTTACTTTGCTTAATAGTTTTTGCGCACCTTCCATATCTCCATTCTCCATATACGACTGTATAAGTGTCATGGGGCCAAGTAGAAAATGTGCTACTACCATCAATATAGATACCAAAAGAGGAATCCAAGCTACCCACCAGGTAACTTTAAATCCGCATAGCATACCAAGGGCAAACAAAGCAACAGCAACAGGAATGCGATAGTGAACTAAAAAATGTCTAAAATTCATATACTTATTTGGGGCGCAAATATACCTTATTTTTGCATGCAGTACGCATAGTAAAATTTCGACAATGGGTGTAGGTACAGGCTTTTTGCTCTATATTGTGCCTGTTTGTTGGTATATCATATAGTTGTATGACAAAATTAGATTGGTTTGGTTCTAGGTATTATAAGCTATTATATAATAACCGTAATGAAGATGAGGCCTGCTCGTTTTTAAGAGCGTTAACGTCCTATTTGCAGCCTGCTGCTAATAGTAAAATGCTAGATATAGCTTGTGGTGAAGGGCGTTTTGCTAAACTACTGGCAGAAGATGGTTATGATGTTACAGGTATAGATTTATCGGTGCCTAATATTGAAAAAGCCAAACTTTCAGAGACGGAAACCCTTCATTTTTATGTTCAAGACATGCGTTTTCCTTTCTTTATCAACTATTTCGATTACGCCTTTAACTTCTTTACCAGCTTTGGGTATTTTAAGTATGATAGAGATCATGTTTTGGCAGCTAAAGCATTTGCCGCAGGTGTAAAGCAGGGTGGTACATTGGTTATAGATTATTTGAATGCCGATTTTATTCTGCCTAATTTGGTAGCAGAGGCTACAATAGAAAGAGAAGGTATTACCTTTTTTATTAAAAAAGCTGTAGAGCGCGGACATATAATTAAGAATATAACTTTCATTGATACAGAAGGACAAACCCAAAATGTGACTGAAACTGTAGCAACGTTTAGTTTGCAAGACTTTAAGCAAATGTTTGAGCCTTTGGGGATGAAGCTGATTGATGTTTTTGGAGATTATAAACTACAAGCATACGATTCTAGGCTATCGCAAAGAATGATAATGGTGTTTAATAAAATATAATGCAGGGAAGCTTTAAGGACATCATATTGCACTACGACCATATTGCTTGGTTTTATTTACACTACCAGTGGCGCCATCCTGTTTTAGATTTTGTGCTGCCATTTTTGCGCAATCAATGGTTTTGGGTGCCTTTATATTTCTTTCTTGCACTTTACATGCCCAATACCTATAAGAAGAAAGGTTTTATATGGTGTGCAGGTTTTATTTTGTCATTTGCTATTTCCGACAGAATTAGTGCCGGTATTATGAAGCCTTATTTTCACAGATTAAGGCCTTGTCATAATCCCGCATTGGCCGATTTTATTCATATGTTGGTAGACTGTGGTGGACAATATAGTTTTCCTTCTTCCCATGCAGCTAATCATTTTGCTATAGGTACTTTTGCAGCAGTTACACTCAGTGCCAAGTATAAATGGATATGGCCGGTAGCTATACTTTGGGCAGCCTCGGTATCATATGCTCAGGTATATGTGGGCGTACATTATCCTTTTGACGTTACTGTTGGCGGGGGTATTGGTTTGATTGTGGGGGCGTTACTAGGTGGTATTTTTAATAAGTACTTTAATCTGTTCAATACTTCTGCCGGCAAGGTACAGCCAATAGAAACTGTATAAGTAGTACTATTGCCGCTATATTATACTAACTTTGCAATCTTATGCAAAAGCAACACCAGTCGGGATTTGTAAACATTTTTGGTGCACCCAATGCCGGAAAGTCTACCTTGCTGAATCTATTATTAGGTGAGCATCTCGTGATTACCTCTTCGAAAGTGCAAACTACCAGGCACAGAATATTGGGTATTTTAACAGAAGAAAACTATCAAATTGTATTTTCTGATACACCGGGCATAATTGATCCTAAGTATAAGCTACATGAGAAGATGATGCTTCAGGTGAAAAGTGCATTAGAAGATGCCGATGTGGCTATAATAGTGCATGATATAAACAAGCCCATAGAAACACTAACCGCAATAACCGATACTTTAAAATTAGCTGTGCCGCCTATTTTATTACTCAATAAAATAGATAAGCTCCCCGCAGATGCTGATATTACTTCTATTGTTGCTCCTTACAAGCAAATGTTTCCTAAATGGGACGTTATGACCATTTCGGCGCGCAAGAAAACAAATACAGACGCTATTTTACCCGCTATTTTAAAATATTTGCCGGAAGCTCCGGCATTCTATCCAGATGATAGCATATCTGATAGGAATGAACGTTTTTTTGTGAGTGAACTAATAAGAGAGCAGATATATAAGCTTTATGATGAGGAGATACCTTATCATACTGCTGTGCTAATACAAGCCTTTCAAGAAAAAACAAATCTTACGGTTATTAAGGCTGATATTATAGCTACCCGAGAAACGCAAAAAATGATATTGTTAGGTAAGGGTGGTAGCATGATTAAACAACTAGGCATTAATTCTCGTAAAAACATAGAAGAGTTTTTACAGCGTAAGGTGCACCTAGAGTTATTTGTTAAAGTACGCCCACATTGGAGAGATAATGATAGTCATTTAAGAGAATATGGATATCATTAATGAATCTAATGTAAAAATTCAATCAATCCCGCAACAATGGTATGGTAATGGCATATCTCAATTAGATATGCTGAGGCTAGATTTGTTGCACCCTGTAGTGAGTGGGAATAAGTGGTATAAGCTACGCCTTAATGTAATGTATGCCTTAGACCATGGTTTTAAAGCAATAGTTACATTTGGAGGGGGGTATTCTAATCATCTCGTAGCAGCTGCATATACTGCAAAGCGTGCCGGTTTGAAGAGTGTAGGTATAGTTAGGGGTAAATATGATATTTTAACGCCTACGCTAAAAGACTGTATTGCAGAGGGGATGGAATTGATTTTTCTCACTAAAACTGAATACGATAGGGCAGATGAGCCAGAAGCTATAAAAGAATTAGTAGCTCACTTCGATGAGGTTTTTATAATACCTGAAGGTGGTGCTAATTATTGGGGGAGAAAAGGTGCGGGTTTAATTTGTAAGCATATAAAAGAGTCTTACACGCATATTGTAACATCTGTTGGTTCTGCTACTACATTGATAGGCATAAGAAATGAAGCTCCTCTAACCCAAACTGTTTTAGGTTTTGTGCCTATGAAGGGGGGCGAATATCTTGTGGAGACAGTAAGTAAGCATTTGCACCCAGACAAAAATTTAAAATGGCAGCTTTTTGATAGGTGGCATTTTGGTGGGTTTGGTAAGTCTAACGCTATGCTTATTCAATTTATGAATGACTTTTATACAGAATGTTCTATTCCCTTAGATATTATTTACACATCCAAAATGATGTATGGATTAAAACAGCTAATAACAGAAGGTTACTTTAAAAAAGAGGATAAAATATTAGCTATACACAGTGGCGGTCTTCAAGGTAATAGTTCTGTATCCGGATTGATATTCTAAGCAAAAGCCCCGAAAACAAATAGTTTCGGGGCTAATTGTATATACTCACCAAACAAGTTTAATGTGCTATTGTTATAGTCATAGATTTTTTCCAGCCTTCAGCACTTAATGTTATTATGTAGTTGCCGCTATATAATGTGCTTGTTGGAATGTAGCAAATAGTAGTGCCCTGTAAAAAACGTTCAGTTGCTACTGTCTGTCCGGCCATATTTGTAATGCTAACCGTAACTGTGTTCTTCATAAGCTCGCTAGACTGTAAAAGCAATAGGTCGCCAACAGGATTAGGATAAGACTTAATACTGAAGTTGTTACTGGTTAATTGTTCAACACCCGTGCTTCCGGTATATTCTGTAGTTGCTTCTGCAACACTACTTACCAGTGTTATTACCTTTTTGCCATAAAATGTAGGGCCTATACAGTATGGGTAAGTAGAATTATGGTTAGCATCAACTGTTGTAAAATAGCAGTAAGTTCCGGCAGGATATTCAGGGGTAATGCAGAATCTACCATTGTGCTCATCTAAATAGTCAGGCTCAGTATGTGCTATATATTCGTAGTCTTCCTTGTATCTGCCTAGTGGGTAAGCCGTACTTACCGGAGGTCCATCTATTACATCGGTTCCGTCTGCGTAAGTAGTTCTGGTAGTTATTGCTCTTAGTTGGTAGCTAGATTTCATTCTTGCAATACCGCCTGTGCCATCAGTGTTTTTATAAGCATATGCTCCGTAAATTGGAAAGCCGTCATAGGCGTAACCTAGAAGAGGAGAGTGATTTACAGTGTCTATTACATACAAACCGTCTGCTAAGTAGGTATTGCATATGGTAGATATAACTACTCTATCGAGATTAAACGCACTAGGATTTTGGTGATGGTGATAGTTTGTACCGGCCGGATGCCCTTTAGCACAATCAAATCCTGCACGTTCTGCTACAATAGCATCTCTGTTCCATACGCCGTCACCGGGTCCGCCGGGTATTGGTCCGCCGGCTTCACTACTGCTGCTGTTTTTCCAAGATACACCATCTCTATAATCAAAAAGAGAAACACCATTTATAAATACACCCATGGTGCCTAATTGGGTTGTTTCGGGTGTTCCGGTATTAGCTGTTGCCGTTCTAGGTATTTTATAAATATTGTGGTTATCTGCTCCTTGGTTAGGATTACCGTCTAAGTAAGGACCTATTATATAGGCTGGTATACCAGTGCAATGAACATAAACATAATTAGTAGAATACTCTACCTTTTGTACGTTGGCTAAGTAGCTGTCGTTAATTGGTGTAGAACTCCCACTTACGTAGTGTCTTCCGGTTATTCCTGTGGTGTTTCTAATCCAGCTGGTTATTTCTGGCCCTTGAGCCATAACTTGATGTGCTGAAATGGCCAATAGGAGTGTAGCGATGCATTTTCTCATTGTAGAGGTCTTTTATAAATTATAGACGGTGGTTTTAAAAAAATCCTTCGCATGGTTTAATATTTATTTTATAATCTGTTAATTGTTTTTCCTGGCGTCAATATTACCGGTATACGCCATCATTATTTGTAAATTGCCGTTTAAATTTTTGAATAGGAGTAATGGCGCAGAAAATAAGAAAAGAAGATGCTTTGGAGTATCATGCCAAAGGTCGTCCTGGTAAAATAGAGGTTATACCAACAAAGGAAACAAAAACACAGCGAGATTTAGCATTGGCATATTCGCCGGGCGTAGCAGAGCCGTGTTTGGAAATAGCAGCAGATAAAGATGCAGTTTATAAATATACAGCTAAGGGAAATTTAGTTGCAGTAATAAGTAATGGTACGGCAGTGCTGGGCTTGGGCGATATAGGCCCGGAGGCCGGAAAACCGGTAATGGAGGGTAAAGGTTTGCTGTTTAAAATATATGCAGATATAGATGTATTTGATATAGAGTTGAATGCTAAAGACCCTGAAGAGTTTATAAAAGTAGTTAAGGCACTTGAACCTACTTTTGGTGGCATCAATCTGGAAGATATAAAAGCTCCTGAGTGTTTTGAGATAGAAACCAGATTGAAAAAAGAGTTGAACATTCCTATCATGCACGACGACCAGCATGGTACGGCTATTATATCTGGTGCAGCATTGCTTAATGCTCTGGATATTGTGGGCAAGAATATAGCAGATGTTAAGTTTGTTATAAGTGGTGCAGGCGCCTCGGCAATATCTTGTTGCAAAATATATCTAGCTCTTGGTGCTAAGGTTGAGAACATGTATATGTTTGATAGTAAAGGCCTGATAATAAGCAGCAGAACTGATTTAGACCAATACAAAACACAGTTTGCACAGCATTGTGAAGCTATTAGTTTAGAAGATGCTATGAAGGGTGCTGATGTGTTTATTGGTTTGTCTAAGGCTGATGTAGTATCTAAACAAATGGTGAAGGATATGGCTGAAAAACCAATAGTATTTGCTTTGGCAAATCCTAATCCTGAAATTAAATACGAAGATGCCATAGATGCACGCCATGATATTATTATGGCTACTGGTCGTAGCGATTATCCTAATCAGGTAAATAACGTTTTAGGGTTTCCGTATATCTTCAGAGGTGCTTTAGATGTTAGGGCTTCTGCTATAAACGAGGAAATGAAATTGGCCGCTGTAAAAGCCTTAGCGGCTATGGCTAAAGAGCCGGTTCCCGATATAGTAAACGTAGCTTATAATAATGTTTCTTTAGAGTACGGACCTAACTACATAATACCCAAGCCTATGGACCCACGTTTGTTGGTAAATGTGTCTATGGCGGTAGCACGTGCAGCTATGGAAAGTGGTGTAGCTCGTATGCCCATTACTGATTGGACAGCTTATGAAAATGAGTTGTATCGCAGGTTAGGTACTGATGATATATTGTTACGCTATGTAATTAATAAGGCTAAGCAATCGCCAAAACGAGTTGTATTTGCTGAGGCAGAAAACATTAAAATATTAAAGGCGGCTCAAATTGTAAAAGATGAAGGTATAGCAATACCTATACTTTTAGGAAACAAGGCACGTATAGAGCAGCTTATAGAAGATAATAACATTCATTTAGAAGGTGTAGATATAATAGACCCTAAAAGCGATGATGCAGAAGTAATGAGAGCAGCGTATGGTAATCATTTCTTTGAAAAACGTCAGCGAAAAGGTGTAAATCTTTACGAGGCTAAAAAAATAATGCGTGAACGCACCTATTATGGTGCTATGATGGTAGAGCAAGGCGCTGCAGATGCTATGGTAGGCGGTCTTACTCGTAAGTATACCGATACTATTCGTCCTGCATTAGAAATAATAGGTATGGAAGAGGGCACAAAAAGAGTGGCGGGATTGTATATTATGCTAACAAAAAGAGGTCCACTTTTCTTTTCTGATACTACCTTAAATTTCAATCCCACAGAAGATGAATTAGTAGATATAACCGCATTAACTGCTAGGGCTGTAAGTCATTTCAATATTAAGCCTAGAATAGCTATGCTTTCTTATTCTAATTTTGGTAGCTCACCATCGCCTGAGGCTAATAAAGTTAGAAATGCAGTGGCCAAGCTAAAACAGCTATATCCTGATATGGTAGTAGACGGCGAAGTTCAGGCAGGTGTAGCTTTTGATAAAGAATTGTTACAGGAAAACTATCCGTTTAGCGATTTGGTAAATGAATCTCCTAATACTTTAATATTTCCTAATCTTTCTGCTGGTAATATAGCATATCATCTACTACAGGAGGTGGGCGGGGCAGAAGCTATAGGTCCTGTATTGCTCGGTTTAAAGAAACCAGTATATGTTTTGCAGTTAGGTAGCACTGTAAGGCAAATAGTGAACATGGTGGCAATGGCAGTTATGGAAGCTCAAGTAAAAGGATAATACTATTTTAAAAAGTATATATATGGCGACTAAGAACCGTTCTTGGTCGCCATAGTTTTTTAGCTATAAGGGTTAAAAAAGGGTGATTGTATGTTATAATGAAACTATCTAATGTTGAAAAAACAGCTATATGCTATAACTTCACAGCACAGTATGATGAGTAAAATAGGCTTATATCGTTTTGTGCTGCTGGTTTTCCTACTTTGTAGTGTATTTTCAGTAAGTGCTCAGCGTTATTCTTTTCATAACCTCAATGTTGATGCAGGTGTTATCCAGTCGCAAGCTACAGGCATTACACAGGATAGTATTGGTAATCTATGGATAAGTACTTTAGGTGGTATTACGCGTTATGATGGTAAGACTTGTACTAGTTATAATGTAAGAAATGGTTTGCCTAGCAATACCGTATATGCAATAGCTGCTGACAAAAATCATAATATATGGGTAGGAACCAGAAAGGGGTTGGCATGTTTTAATGGGCAAGTATTCAGGTCATACCCTTTCAAGGTGCCGGCAGATAGAACTATTAATACAACTCAGCAAGTAGTAGTAGTAAACGATACAGTATGGTGGCGGGCACAGGGCGATTTAGGATGTGTAGTAAAGGGCAAACTATTATATCCAAACTATCCGCTACCCAGTAAGTCTGTAACTTGTTTTTATGCAGAGTCAGGTCTTTTAATTATAGTAAAAAATGATTCTGTATTTAGGTTGCAGGGTAATAAATGGGATACTCTAAAATATATCTCGGCAGACGGTAGCAAAGCGCCTGGCATTAATAGGTTTTATAGAGATAAATCCGGTATGCTTTGGGTAGCTACAAATGCTGGTTTGTACCAGTTGCAGGGTAATACAATACAACCCTTTATATTTAGAGATAAGCCTTTTAACTATCCACCTGTATTATCTATGGTGCAGGATAGAAAAGGAGCTTTATGGTTGGGTACCAATATAGGAGTTGTAAAGCTAACCTCAACTAGTTTTGAATGGTACAATAAACAAAACGGCTTATGCGACAATAGCTTTAGCGATATGCTGGCCGATTTAGAGGGCAACATATGGATGGCTTCTGATGGACAAGGCGTGTTTCGTTTTTCCGGTACTCTATTTACAGGTCTTGATGAGCGTATGGGATTAACTAGTTCGCAAGTCATGGCTATAGCATCTAATAGAAGAGACTCTTTGTATTTAGGTACTTACGATGCCGGTTTGTTCGTGTTTAGTAATGGTAAAGTCACTAAAAAATATTTCCCGTCTACTACCGATCCTTCAATTACTTCATTGTGTTACAGTCACAAGAATAAATTGTGGATAGCTACCAGAAGTAACGGACTTTTTATTTTAGATAAAGGTATTTTCCGGCAGTTTACGGCACCTGATAGAGGTTTTCCATCTAATATTATTGGAAGGCTATATGAAGATCCTAAACATAGAATGTGGATTGGCTTTTCTAATGGGGTAATTGTTTATGAAAACGATAGTTTTAAAACACCTAACATACCGGTTTGTCAGGCACTTTCGTTCTTGCAAATAGGTGAAGATAGTTTGTTGATAGCTACTGATAAAAATGGGTTACTACTATATAGCAAAGGAACAACCACAACTTTTACAACAAAAACTCTAGTAGATAGCGCTCAAATTATTTGCTTCACTAAGTTGGGGAGTATTTTGTGGTTAGGTACTACAGATAATGGTTTGCTTCGTTACGATATGTCTTCCGGCAAACTAATTGTAGTTAATAAGAAAAATGGACTGAGGTCAGATTTTATTTACAATATTATAGATGATGCAGATGGAGGCGTATTAGTGGGCACCGGATTGGGTATCCATAAGGTGTCGATGGATAAAGCTCTTCGTCCGCATGTAGTGTTTTATGGTAAAGAACAAGGCGTAACCGGCTTGGAGAGTAATAATAATGCAGTACTGAAATTGGGTGATGGCAGTATTTGGTTTGGAACTACAAACGGGGCATTTCATTACCAACCTAATTCGGTTATGGTGTCTACACAGCCCAAAACAATAGTGCTACAGTCTGTAAAGTTAGTGGGTGAGAGCGGTATAGATTCTACTTACTACGATAGCTTAGACAAATGGTATGGGATACCTTATAATCTAATGCTGCCTTATAAGAAAAATAACATCAATTTTGTATTTCAGGCAGTTTCTTTAAGTGGAGCAGGACAAGTATTATACCGATATAAACTAGAAGGCCTAGATGCTCCATGGTCAGAGTGGGCTGATGTGAATTCTATTACTTATTCTGCATTGCCTCCCGGCAAGTACAAGCTCCACGTACAGTGTATGGGTAGCGAAGGAGCTCATTGCCCGGAATTAGTGTATGCTTTTGAGATAATAACACCTTTTCATAAAACCAGATGGTTTAGCCTTCTGGTGTTAGTGGCCTGTGTGTTTACGGGAACGCTTATACAGTATACATACAATCGCAAAAAACAAAGAAGAGAAAAACTGAGGGACAAACTTCGAGCAGAGGAGCAGGCTAAGGTAAGAATGCGTACAGCAGAGGATTTTCATGATGAAATAGGGAATAAACTCACGCGCATAAACGTTCTTACAAATGTTTTAAAAAGTAAGATAAGTCCCGCGTCGCCTGATGTGAGCAGAATATTAGAGCAAATAGAAGATAATGTAGGTCAGCTATATGGTGGTACTAGAGATATACTATGGTCGTTAAAGCCAAGTAATGATAATCTATATGAAATAATGCAGCGTATGAGCGACTTTGGTGCCGAGCTATTTTCTGAGACAGATATACAGTTTGAATTTCTAGGTATAGAAGAACGCCTTCGTAGCTATAGGTTGCCCATGGACAAAAGCCGTAATTTCATTATGATAATTAAAGAGGCTCTGAATAATGCACTGAAATATGCTCACCCTCATCATGTAAGTATTGAAGCCAAGTTTGTATCAAGAGAGGTAATGAAAGTGCTTATAAAAGATGATGGAAAAGGGTTTGATCCGAAGGCGGTAACCAGAGGTAATGGAGTGAATAATATGCATGTGAGAGCCGAAAGAATGGGAGGTAGATTGTATCTGGATGCAAAAGCAGGTAAAGGGACAATCATTACCTTGACGTTTAAAATACCCCGTAACAAGTGATATGATTTTGGTTTTTCTATCCGAAATTTACTTTTAAATAATCTGTTATGAGTTTAACTAACGATATTAGGGTAGTGATAATAGAGGATGACGAAACCATTAGAGAAGGTTACGCCTTTCTTATTGGTAATACTTCCGGCTGCAATGTGGTGGGTACGTATGCGTCTTTTGAGGAAGCCTCAAGAAAAATAGAAGATGTTGCTCCTGACGTTATTCTTTTAGATGTAGAGTTGCCTGGTATTTCGGGTATAGATGCTATACCAAAGTTGAAGAAACAGGTTCAGGAGGCATATATTTTAATACTTACCGTTTACGAGCACGAACTCATGATTTTTAGAGCATTAGGAAATGGTGCCTCGGGATATTTAACTAAAAATACACCACCAGAAAAAATTGTAGCAGCTATAAAAGAGGTTGTAGAAGGGGGAGGCCCAATGAGTGCACATATAGCACGTATGGTTATTTCATCATTTAAAAGGAATGAATCAACACCTCTGACACGTCGTGAAACTGAAATACTAGAACAGATAGCTACTGGGAAAAGCAGAAAAAGAATAGCGGAAGAGTTGTACATAGATCTTGAGACCGTAAAGTCTCACATCAAAAATATATACTTCAAGCTAGATGTGCATTCTAAAGCTGATGCTATAAAGACGGCTAGAGATAATAAGTTTATATAGCTTCGCAACCATTTGTTGTGTAAAACCAAAATGCCCCTACCATATAAGTAAGGGCATTTTAGTTAGTACTACGTACTTATTATTGTTTAGCTATTTTATAGCTAGTATTTACACCATCTTTGTTCACTATTACATTATATACTCCTGCTGACCAGTTGTGAGTGTCTAATGTAAAACTGCTTTCAGTTCCGCAGCCAGAGTGAACTAGTTTGCCGCTAATGTCAAATACGCTGATGTTATAGCCATTAGTTACATGGCCTACTTCAATATTTAGTTGACCTACTGATGGATTAGGATATACATATACATCGTTGCTTATAATTACATTGCCTATGCTAGTAGGTATGCGTTCTGCAATTGTAATATTGGCAGTATTCCATTTGTCTGTAGCTGATGCATTTCCATCACCGTTAACAGCATTAATAACTCCATATATTTTCACATTTCCAGTGCCAGCTGCAGGTGCTGTCCATAGTACTCTTTTTACATAAATAGATGTAGTGCCTACCATAGAATCTGATAGAGGAGTAGTATGCCCGAATAGTTGTCTTGGAGTAGATGCATTTAAATCAGTGCCTGTAGGAAAAGATGAGGTTACAAAGCTGCCTGCTTGGCTATTGTCTGACGATTTTACTGTAGACAACTGAAAACCAAACTGCATTAGGCTAGAGCT
>CAYWUY010000026.1:0-5633 GCA_964461535.1 uncultured Flavipsychrobacter sp. | reverse complement strand
CCGGTAGCATTAGAACCATAACCACCACTATTACTTGATAGAGTTACATAGGCAAAGCCAGCTAGTAATGGAAGTAAGAGTAATTTTTTCTTCATTTTCTTTGGTTTTTGAGTTATTTAATAAAAAATATTGGCTTAATATTTCACACGAATATAAGTAGAAATTATGTATAAAAAGGCTACTTAGCAGGTATATGCATAAAAAAATAGACTACCCAAAGAGCAGTCTATTTTTTAAAAGAGTATTATAAACTATTGCTTAATAAATGTTGCGTTGTACAATTGTCCATCTATTTGATAGCTTACAACGTACATACCAGATGCTAGGTTTGATATAGAAATTTGGTTGTTACCGCTAGCCACCATGTTGCCATTCAAGTCGAATACTTTAGCGGAAACTGAACTGCCGTTTATATAAATAACATCTCTTGCAGGGTTTGGATATACCATCACATTTCCTTCTGAAATAGTATTAATACTAGTGGGTACTAATTCAGTAAATGATGAAGATGCTGAATTCCATTTGTCAGTACTACCGTCATTCCCATTATTGTTTACCGCATTTATAATACCATAAGCAGTTACTGTTCCAGAACCTGTAGGTGGTGCTGTCCACGTTGTGGTTACTGTATACAAAGTTCCAGAGCCGCCTGTTCCTGAAGATGGATCAAGTTTTGCTCTATGTTCAAGTATGTTTATTGAAGCTACCCTAGAAGTATCGGTATTGGTTGGGAAAGATGTAAATGTTCCTGCATTAACTGAGCTAGAACCACTGCCACTCACTACAGACATCTGCATGCCAAATTTTGGTAGAGTGTTACTGGTTGTGTTGGTACCTATCATTTTTAACGTATAGGTCATGCCGCCTACATATCTTGTAACAGGTATTCCGGCAGAATCAAGTTCAAAAGTAACGGTGATTCCTGATGTCGCACTGCTACCGTGGCAAGTACCGCAGCTTGCAGATGCTCCGTGGCTACCTGATTTGTTACCTCCGGGACCATTGGAGTCACTAGATAGGGTAACATAGAAAAATGCACCTAATAGGGGAAGTAGAATAAATTTCTTTTTCATCACATGTAAATATTGATAGTTAATAATGAAATGAAAGTATGGTAAATAGTTGATTGTCAGTATTTTAATTCAATGATTGTGGTCAATGTATTTTAGTTTCCTCTCTTTTTAATGTATATAAGGTGCATAGTTTTCAGGCTTACATGAGTTAACTTTGTCTCTATTCTTTATGGGACATAAAAAATTAGTAAAGTTTCAAGCTATAGAAACTTATAAAAATGTATTGCAGTTTCCTGAAAACATGGCGGGTAATTGGCAAGATTTCTTTAAAAACAATAATCCTATTACACTAGAGCTAGCTTGTGGTAAAGGTGAATATAGTGTAGGGCTAGGCAGAGAACACAGAGACAGAAATTTTATAGGAATAGATATTAAGGGTAATCGTATTTATACCGGAGCCAAAACTGCCTTAAAAGAAGGCTTAGATAATGTGGCCTTCTTACGCACACAAATAGCGCAGTTAAAAGATTATTTTACAAAAGACGAAGTATCTGAAATATGGATTGTATTTTCCGACCCCTTCTTAAAAAAAGGTAAAGAAAAGAACAGGCTTACTCACGAGCGCTTCTTACACCTCTATCAGCAAGTAATGAAAAAAGGAGGTAAGATTCACCTAAAAACGGATTCCCCTGTTTTATATGAGTTTACCCTAGAAGTAATAGAACAACAAAAGTGTACTATCTTAGAAAATATTGCCGATATATATGGAAAGGGCAAAGCTACCGGGCCATTAGCCATACAAACTTTTTATGAGAAAATGCACTTAGAAGATGGCCGCACCATATATTATATATGTTTTACCTTGCCCGATACTGAAATTGAGTTATCTGGTAGATTTTTAAAGAGAGCAGAGCAAGAGCATGAATCTGAAGGAGCATGAGGATTATACCATTTTGCCTGACGGTAGGCTTGTTTTTACTGCCCAGTATCTTCTGAAACGTGGATATTGCTGTGGTAATGGGTGTCTTAATTGTCCGTATAATTATGAAAATGTAAAAGAACCTAAACGAACACATTTACTACATCAACGAGACTCAAAGAAAAACTAGCCATGCCTCTTACTGCCAAAGAAAAAGAAGACTTATACCTTACAATTTATAGCATAGTTAGGGCTATTCCGTTCGGTAGGGTTACTACCTACGGTGCTATAGCTAAGGTTATAGGTGTAGCAGGCGGGGCTAGAATAGTAGGTTATGCTCTTAATAATTGTCATCAAGTTTTGCCGGCTGTTCCTGCCCATAGAGTTGTAAATAGGGTAGGCTTGCTAAGTGGTAAGCATCATTTTGGAAGCCCTACTTCCATGCAAGATGCTCTTGAAAAAGAAGGTATTAAGGTAGAAGATGATATTGTGCAAGGCTTCGATACTTTATTTTGGGATCCTATGACCGAAATGTAGCATTTGGTATAGATTTTGCTTTATATAAATTAAAATTTTACGGCACTGGCCGATACTATGAATATTCCCCGACGCGTATTAGCTACGTTATTAATTTTTACACTTGCTGCTAGTGCAGTATTTACCCAAACATCTTGTAAACGTACTCGTAAGTACAAAAAAGCTCCTGTTCATACAGACTTTACATACGATGATTTTGCTGAGCAGATGCAAACATTGTTACCTACAGCCGACAGCATTGCCAAGGCCGACAGTATGAATGTGGCATATATGCTCAAGTATGTATATCTCCACAACGATTACGATCCTATTTGGCTTTCGCATGGATATAGACCTGACACTGTTGCAGTAAGGTTTTTAGAAGAATTAGAAGATTTGAGATTCGATGGTTTAGATACTTCTGTATTTAAGATTGACAGTTTGCGTAGTATGGCTAAACGCTTGAAACGCCCTGATGCTTCTATGGAGGATGCTATAGCATTTGATACGGCTATGACTAAAACCTATATGAATGCCGCTAAAACATTACTGCTAGGCCGATTGAATCCTGCTAAGGCTGATTCTAATTGGCACCATGCTAATGACTCTACTTGGAAAATTACAAGTATACTTACTGGTTTGCAGGCTAAATATATAGGTATGGATAGCTTTAGAAGCACACTGCCTACCTATGCAGCCTTAAAAGCCGATTATACAAAATATTTATTGTTGTCGTTTGACAGTAGCTACCTTCAAAACTTATCATACTTAAAAGATAGTGGTTATGATAAAGAGGTGATTAAAACATTACTTTCTGCAGAATTGGGTGATGTATCTCTCCCGGATAGTCTATCTGAGTTTAATGCATTATTAGTAGCATATCAAAGGTATAATGGCTTAAGCATAAGTGGCACACTTGATAGTGCTACTCTGGCTACCATTAATATGCCTCTCGAGAAAAAGCAATTAAGAGCAGCCGCCAATATGGAGCGTATAAGATGGATGCAGCGTGATATGGGTAATCTCTATATAATAGTAGATATACCTTTAATGGAATTGTTTTTAAGGAAAGATGGAGAAGATGCTATGCATATGAATGTGGTAGTAGGGAAGCCCGTAAGGCAAACCCCATCTATATATGCTAAGATGACAAATGTAGTCATTAATCCTCCTTGGGGTGTGCCGCCTACTATACTTAAAAAAGATGTATTGCCCGGCATGATGAAAAGTGGCGGTGCCTATTTAGCAAAGAAAGGTTTAAAAGCCTATGACCAAAAAGGTAATCCTGTAAGTGCTAACAATATTACTGAGAAAAACTATAAGAGGTATATCTATAAACAAGCTCCCGGCGATGATAATGCACTAGGTTATGTCAAGTTCAATTTGCCTAATAAGTGGGATATTTATTTACATGATACGCCACACCGAACTGATTTTGGTAAAAAAGACAGAGCATTAAGTTCGGGTTGTGTACGTCTATCTAAGCCTAAGGAGTTGGCATTGTATATACTTGCAGACTTAGAACAAAAGAAGTTTGATAGCGAAAAGCTAGAGAAAATTATTAAAACCCATAAAACCCAATGGCAGATATTAAGCAATAAAATACCGGTACATATAGTGTACATAACTGCTTTCGAAGACGAAAATAATTCCAGCCAAATAAGATATCTAAAAGATATCTACGGTAGAGATGCAAAGCTGATAAAACTATTGTCAGCAGCTTAGTCGCATAATAATATATTCTTTGGAGGTGGCGGAGGTGCAGGAGTAGTTGGTTGTTTATTGGTAGTTATAGGCTCAACTGCTGCTGTAGGTGCCACCTCTTTTATTTGCTTTTTTATAGGAAACTGTACTTGTGCAAATAATTCAGGTTCAGGTAATGCTGTTACTCTTTGATTTATCCAAACAGAACTGCTCAGGTAGTTGTGGTCTTGGTAGAATATAAATAGACAGGTACCTTCTTTTATAGTATTGATGATAGGCACTTTTAAAGACTCTGCAATTGCAGGGCATCCCCAGCTTCTGCCTAGTTTTTCATTGCCACTTATAAATTGTTCGCTTACATAAGGTGCGCCGTGCACCACAATACCTCTTTTTTTAGCGGCATCGTTAAATCCATTGTCTTTACCTTCTAATCTTAACGATAAGCCATGATCGCCATTATAGGTTTCTTGCGTAATGTAGAAACCTACGCTGCTTTGGTGGGAGTTTTCAATATTTGAAAAAGCACCTGCGCACACTTCACCTGACCCTTGTCCATGAGCTACGTAAGTATTGTACAGTACTCTTTTTTCTTTTAAGTCTATTACCCACAAGCGTTCAAAAGTAGAGGGAAGGCTAAAGTCGCAAATGGATATAATTTCTTTTTCAGTATTTAAAGCACCCGCATTGCGCATGTTCAAATAACCTCTGTAAGCAGGAGCAAATGCATCGTATGATAAACGGTCTGCCCCTGAAAAGTTCAGTTGCCTGTAAACTTTTCTTATGTAAGCCTCTACTCTGTTTTCGTCTATAAAACTAACAGGCTCGTCAGCTAATACTACTTTGATAGAACAAAAAGAAACTAGTACTACACAAAGCATTAATGCCCAATATTTCATCGCAGCTACAAGTATGTTAATTAATTACAGTAATAATAGCAAAATTATGAATATTGTTACTATGTTCCAAGTCTTTGTTTTTCGTTAGATTTTATAACATTTTACAATATGCCTATGTCTTATTTTTACCTTAAATGCAATGGTAGGGTTATAATTTAGCCAACCGTAAACTTGCTTTGTCATTTAGATGAATATAACTCGGTGTTTTGTAGTATTAGGTTTGTTATTTTCTGCTCAAGTTTTTGCACAGTCAAAAGCTAATGAATCTTTTTTTAGAAATCCGCTCGACATTCCTATATACTTGGCTGGTAATTTTGGAGAGTGTAGGCCTGGTCATTTTCATAGTGGTATAGATATTAAAACTAAAGGCGAAGAAAACTTAATGGTTTATGCGGCGGCCGATGGTTATATATCTAGAATAAAAATGGAGAAAGGTGGTTTTGGTCATGCTATATATATAACACATCCTAATGGGCTTACTACACTTTACGCACATTTAAATGATTTTATGCCTTCGCTACAGGCATATATAAGGCAGCAGCAGTATGCTAAGCAAAGTTGGGAGTTAGATATAACACTTACGCC
>CAYWUY010000025.1:31636-39238 GCA_964461535.1 uncultured Flavipsychrobacter sp. | reverse complement strand
ACATTTAAAGGAACAATTCCTAACCCTGCTGTAAATGCTACTAGCGCCGTGTTCTCTCTTGCTCAAGCATCTGATGTAACTATTGCTATTACTGACATTAACGGTAAAACAATACAAACTAACACTTACAATAACCTTGAAAAAGGTGAACATTCTATCAACTTGAATGTAAGTGATTTAGCTTCTGGTAACTACCTAATGATGATTCGTACTTCTACAGGTGCAGGTTTCGCTAACATGTTCTCTATAGCTAAGTAATAAAAAAATCTA
Organism: uncultured Flavipsychrobacter sp.; assembly: GCA_964461535.1. Classification (GTDB taxonomy): domain Bacteria; phylum Bacteroidota; class Bacteroidia; order Chitinophagales; family Chitinophagaceae; genus Flavipsychrobacter. Next base: position 38,968 of record CAYWUY010000025.1, on the reverse strand, counting down.
AGTATAAAATAATAGAGAGCCGTATCATAAGATGCGGCTCTCTATTATTTTACGTATACTGTTGGAAATACAAGTTTTTCTAAAGTAGCTTTATAGCTAACCAGAATGTCTATTTTTCTTTTCATTTTGCACTATTTTCAGCAGTAATAATAAATACATCATTTAATCCCTCAGTACTATTTGTCGTAATAACTTTTCCTTCAAGTACACTTTGCCCTGCATCGCCGGGGTCATTACCTTGGCCCAATGGCCAACGCCCATGTGTATCCTTTATTTGAATACCTGCTATTGCTGCTACACATAGCCCAAAATCGGTACAATTATTCTTATTAAGATGATACCTCAGTTTTCCATATCTACGCACTAAGCGTATAATTTGTTTAAACTCTCTATAAGTTATAAACTTACCCACTGTTTCATCCCAACCGTGCTCTTCATCGTCTTTAAAAGTAGACTTAGTATCAGGCAAAAAAGGAGTACCTGAAATTAGAAATTCTTTATTGGGGTAAAAGCCAAAAGTACGAGAAACAGATCTAGCTTCTGTTTCATATTTAATTAAGGTAATAAAGGTATGCCCTACATTATTTATACCATTAAATGGCTGCCTATGTCCTGCAGAAGGTTGCTTTATATGAATAAGCAACGCATAAGCAGTTCCTTGCTCTTCATCTCTAAATGGCTCAGTTAGCTGCCTTACAGTAAGTGCTTTTGAACGTACTCTTTTTTCTTTTTGATGAAGTAATACAGTATCTCCAGCTAGTATATCTGGAATTGACAACATAGAATCTACAGAACTATTATTTGCACCGGACAATGCAAAATATTTGAGCGCTTGTGAATATCTTTTATGCTTTGCTAAGAATACTGCTAGCTGTTTGTATGCTAGTTTAGTTCTATTAAATCTCACATGTGAGGTATCTTCCACTAGCGAAAAACTATTGGCTCGCATCATTGATGTATTTGACTGCGCATATATAGCTTTAGAATATAAAGACATCCCTATAAAATGCATAAAGAATGTACAAACAAAAGATGCAGTACACAATTTTTTAAGATTTAATATTATGCTCATAATGGCTACATCTTAATAATATCTAAGATAAAATATTGGTGGTTACAACATCATTACAAGTAAAAAGTTAGCATAATTTTAAAAATACGACTACATCAATACAACCCAACTTATATGTATAATTGTATGTAATTTAAAAAACAGCGATAAGCTACAAACTCAATAAGAAAACACAAACATGAATACAATTAGTTATTTCGAAATACAATCTAGTAATCCTGAACGAGATGTAGCATTTTACAGTGCAATATTTGGCTGGACATTTGAAAAGATGGAAGGCATGCCTATCACATACTATTCTATTAGCACACCCAATATGTGGGGTGGCTTACTAGAACGCCCAGCACCAATACCGGCATTAGGTACAGGCACTAATGCGTATGTATGTTCAATACAAGTAGCAGACTTTGATACTACTGCCGAAAAAATAATGACCATGGGCGGCAAAGTTGCCTTGCCTAAATTTGCCATACCGGGTAAGTGCTGGCAAGGTTACTTCTTAGATGCAGACAATAACACTTTCGGAATATTTCAAGTAGACAAAACTGCGGGGATATAAAGAAACATCAAATCATTACACTATGAAAATCACTAAAACCGCAGATGTAGTAGTAATTGATATGTCACCACGACTGCCTACAAGAGTAAAGGCTTTATTTAGCATTCAGGGTACGTTTAATATGCTATTGGGAACATTCTTCTTAATAACAGCTATAGAAGCTTGGAGCTCTAAACCTATACTAGGAGCTCTTATTCTTCTTATTGCACTTGCCACTTTTTACATGGGCATACGACTAATCAGTAGATTTAGCGACAAAGAAGAAATGACTATAACAAAAGACAAAATGCAACTATGCAGTAAAAGAGGATTTAAGTCTTCAGTTAAAATATTTGAAAATAATAAAGTATTAGACTTAAAGTATACCGGAGCTCAGGCTATGACAAAGCACCCTTTAAAGGGAGATTCTATAGACTACTTAGGTTTTGAGGCTAGACAAAGTGTTGTGGCAGTAGTTAATCCGGATGACAATTTATCTTTTAACTATGAAGGGCTATATATAACTTTTGGAAAAGGCATTTACAGTTGGGATATAGAGTCAATAAACAATGCAATAGTTGATATAACTAACGAATACTTATTTATAGCCAATATACCAACTAGCATACAAGAGATAGACTACTTGTATCCTTCAAACTAATTTTAGTTTACTGAGAGCAAGAGCCACACACACCTGAAGGTATTACTAACACTCCTGTTAATGTTGTACTTTTAGTAAGAATATTACGGCACCTATATGAAAGACAAAATATGGCTAAGTGAACCCGAAGAGCATGACTATCCGGCGGCTGCAGACTATTTAGATTTACTTTACCCCGTAAGCATAAGCAGTGCTACCGTATCTGTATTAAAACAACAGCCTACTGTATTAAAAAAAGCAAAGGACATTTTACGTGCTAGCGAATTACAACTATTACCTGCCAATAACATTCATGTGAAGGCAAATATTAAAAAAGTTAAGAAGGGCAAAATGCTATCTCCTGTACTACTAGTAAGAGATAAAAAACTAATAATTGCAGATGGCTACCATAGAGTATGTGCCATCTACTACTTATCTGAAGATTTAGAAATACCTTGTAAAATATGCGACATTCAGGTATCAAATATTTAGAACATGCAACAGTTTAATTACGAAATACTATTGCGTTTTCTACTTGCTGCACTTTGGGGCGGTATAGTAGGTGCAGAAAGAGAATATAGAAGTAAAGCGGCAGGCTTTAGAACAATGATTATGATATCAATAGGCTCCTGTTTTTTCACCATTATGTCGCAAATACTAGGCCATCCCGGCAATGAAGACAGAATAGCATCTAACATAGTTACCGGCATAGGTTTTTTAGGTGCCGGTGTTATATCGTTTGGCGACAATAAAGTAAGCGGCATAACTACTTCTGCTACTATATGGTCGGTAGCTGCAGTAGGCATGGGCATAGGTGCAGGCTATTATTTTGCTGCAACATGTGCCAGCATTTCTATACTTATAGTACTAGCTGTGCTACCTTATTTAGAAAGAAAAATAGACCGCATGAACCAATCTAAAACTTACACTATCCATTGTAAATATAGCCCGCAAATAGTACATGAACTTGAGGTAGTTTTTGAAAAACACAACCTTAAATTCAAACTAATAAAGCAAGAAAAAGACGGCGAAGGATACCTAGTATCTTGGTATGCAGAAGGTAGCGCACTAAAGCACCAACTCTTTGCATCAGAAGTAATAAACGATAACAGAGTAAACAAGTTTATGTATTAGTTGAACAACATGAACTTCATACAACACCATAAACCTAACAATACCATGAAAGTCTAAAATCTACACCCATTCAAAATCATCTGCTTTATCAAAGGCATTCATTACATCGGTAATTATAGTAGGTACTGGGTCTATTAGCTTACGTTTTATGGTATCTATCCATGCACCATCTACCGTTATTTTGGCCATAGGTTTATCTAATTGAGTAAACAAATTATGCACTATAGTCCACCTAGAGCCATCGGTACGCATCTTTTGTAGTTTCGCATTTATGTATATAATATCATTGGGCCTTATCTCTTTTCTAAACTGACACTCCTCTCTAAAAAGAATTGGTCCAAAGTTATGCTGCAACATTACTTGCGGACTTACCCCCTTCTCTTGAAGTAGCTGTACCCTGTAGTGTGCAGCATAATCATAATAGGCACTGTGGCGCACATGGAAGTTTGGGTCAAGGTCTGCCCATCTTATTTGTATTTGCTGTTGGTTCATGCTAATAGTATATAAGCATGAAGGTACTTTATAAGTGGCAAGTGTTACACTAACCTAGGTTAAAAATGCTGTATCTTACGGATACGGCTAAGGCTTTCAGGATGTATGCCCAGATACTGCGCTATTTTAGCTACCGGCAGCTGTTGTATCAACTCGGGACGATTATTCATCATCTCGTGATACCTTACTTCTGCCGTCTTTACCAGTATATCTTTTTCTTTTTTTATCCGCTGCAAGTAAACACTCTCATTAAGGTAGCGCCCAAGCTGGTTGGCACTTAAAGATGTTTTATAGGCTTGTGATAAATCTTTGTAACTAACCGCTTCGGCCACACAATCAGTAATGGCCTCAACATATACATCAGAGCCCTTACGTGTAAGAAATGAAGTATAAGCAGAAAAAAACTGCCCGGCGGTAAAAAACTCAATTATTCTACGCTGACCTTCATAAACCATACCTACCTCTGCTATTCCGCTTCTTAAAAAGTATACGTATTGCTCGATAGCCCCCTCTTTGGTAATCACTGTTTTTTTAGGAAACTGAACCGTAATAGTATCAAAAGGTAGAGCAGCCTCTATACCTAGCTTACTCTTCATGTACTCGGCTACGGTAGGAACACTTTCAACCATATAGTTTGCTTTGAATCCTAATTTATGAAATATCTGGCAATTTTAAAATAGTTAACCGCTCGTACACAATTATAACAATATGAAACATAGTGCTTTTGGCGGCCCTATCGTTTTATTTATTTAAAATTGACAACTAAACCAACACCTGCATACTGCGGTGTAAACACCGGAGATACATGTAAGCTTAAATCTCTTGACACATCAAAATTGCGCAGGTGAGCGCCAGTAATGGCCTCAACAATTTGCAAAGAATATCCTATACCAGTAAAAAGCACAGTTAGATTTAAATACCTACTATAGCCATCTTGAAGCTGTTGTAGCTGGTCTGTTGTATATTTTCCTACATACTCATCAGTAGGATATGGGTTATTAATTCTCCCTATATATGCCTTCCTGAAAGATTGATAATTATTATAATTATCTGCAATAAAGTATCCTGCAACTGCCAAGCCAGCATAGATTACCGGCACTTTCCAGTATTGCCTGTTATAAGCCTGACCAAGACCTGGAATTATAGCAGAATAAAGACCCGCACGTTTAGCATCGGGCTGAAATATTTTTTTCTTACTAGGAGTAACAATTGCTTTAGTTACAACTCCCCCATCGGTTTTTACAGTCAAAGTATCAGCCTGCTGCGCATAAGTACTATATGAGCAACACACAAACAACAATATAATAACCTTGAAGAAAATACTTCTCACACTACGTCGAATTGGCGGCAAAGGTATGCTATATTATTTTCTATACATACAATTGTGCATCAAGCAATATATAAAGCTATGTTAGAAATTGCTACCTGATACCAAAAGAAAAACCAAAGCCAAATGTGAGTCCACCGGGTGCCAATGTAGACAATCTCTTAAGCGATTCGTCAGTCAATTGCCTACCACCTGTTTGAACTACAGTCCTACCTCCGAATGGAACGGCACCACCCAATTCTATAAATATTCTATTACTGTTCTTACCTACAGACCAATATCTTCTTCCGGCTATAAAACCACACACTACCGGCTTAAAGTCTAGAATAACTTCAGAGCTAGTGCCATAGGTATCGTTAAGTGTTGTTTTAAAATTAGTCATGCCTGTGCTATATAAAAGCCCACCCATCAAGCCCCACCCTGTAGCAAAGCTTTTAAAATGAATTTCTAATCCACAGTATATTTTTGTTCCCCAAGTGCCAACTCCCATACCTGCATTCAAGCCCAAATTGGATGCTCTATCAACAGGCACTTCAAAGTCTACACCAACTACCCCTGCAGGATTATTCAGCCCAGTGCTTAAGCCTAAATAAGCTTTAGGCTCTTGACGCTGCCTAGAGGCAGATTTACCCGTAAGCTTTACTACTTCTGCGGGTTTATCTTGAGCGTATGATACAGTGTATAAGAATACAAAAGAGAATATTAGTAGTATTTTTTTCATAATTAATAAGTAGTTACTGAATATTATAAGAATGGGGAAAGTATACTAACGTACAGGGCGACGTTGCAAAACGAACGAAAATCCCAAACCTAACGTAACACCACCAGGCGCAAATCTTTTAATCTTAGACATAGAATTAGCTGTTATAGGAGCACCGTATACTTGATGAATATTAATGTCAGTCAACCTTTGATTATAACCAACATTTACAAAAAATCTATTTTGCTTACGTCCAATTTTCCAATATCTGTATGCCGAAAGATTTATAGCAACCATTGGCTTGAGAGACAAAGTCACTTCCCGTCTTCCCATGGTGGTCTCTAGTCTGGCTTTTTTATTGTCCATACCAGAATTAAATATTATTCCACCACCTAAAGCCCAGCCCACTCTATGTTCTTGAAAGTGATATTTAACGCCTCCATACAATTTATTTCCCCATGTGCTGGCTCCTAAACCAACATCTAGTGTTACATCGTCTCTAAGTCTAATATTAAAATCGAGCCCGGGTATACCTGACGGATTATTTATACCACCACTAAAGCCTATATACAATACAGGTCGCATATTTGCCTGCGATACGCTATCACGTGGTGCGGCGCTAGCACCCATAGAGAGGAGAATAGCACATATTAACAATAAACTAAACTGTAATCGCATAATAAGTTAACTACATAAAAGTATTTATTACTATTCATATAATAGTTACTTTTTATCAACTTTCTTTTCTAACCCTTGCCGCTATTGCAGATAATAATACAGCAGGTATGGCTATAATAGGCAGTAAAATATAGTAGGGAAGGTAAATGAAAACAGCAGCAATAGTAGCAGAAACAGCATTAACTAATATCAATAGCCACGCTGCACTAGCATGCGATTGTCCTGCATCTAGCAAATAATAGTGTAAGTGTCTTCTATCGGCTTTTAATGGAGATATACCCTTGCGCATTCTTAATACAAACACTCTAAGCGCATCAAAAACGGGCATAAACAATACAGCGCATACCAGTACCACCCTACTATGCTCTGTACTGAGCCATTCAGGAGCCTCTGATGGCACCTGACGAATGAACATTACAAACAAAACAAAAACCACAAAACCAACTAACATAGAACCCGTATCTCCCATGTATACCTTTGCGGGTGCATAGTTAAAGTAAAGTAAACCTGCACATGCACCTACTAAAGCCAATGAAATACATGCGCTACTTTCATAACCTGTAATCCAAAATAAGATGGCAGCTATCCCACCATATAGCATAGCACTCATGCACGCTAAGCCATCTATACCATCAATAAAATTGAATACATTAATGAAAAAGGTGCAACAAACGGTAGTAAAGACAAGATTAATATAGCTTGCCAGTGCACCATCTAGGCCAAATACTTGAGCCATTTCTAAACTTAGATT
>CAYWUY010000025.1:25598-31536 GCA_964461535.1 uncultured Flavipsychrobacter sp. | reverse complement strand
TTATCGGGTATATCAAATATTTTACGTTTTCGGGTTATAAAGATTATTTTTTTTACTGCATACAAGCTTACTGCCAACGATATAATAACCGAGGCAAAACAGTATACATATAATGGCATGGTTGGTAACATCTTAGCTAAAACGCAAATACAAAACAGTTTATTATTACCATTAACTATAGCAAATGACTATTTAAAAAAGCGTCTGCAAATGTATACAAGTTAAAGTCTGTTGAATGTATAGCTTGGGTTAAAGCTTTTTTAAGTAATACCTGATCTATACCCTTCATTCTTTTAGCCTGCATCAATTGCCAGCACTTTTCAGTGAGCAACTGCAATCTTTTCTCGGGCATTTGTTCTTGCGTAGTTAAAAACAATGTAATAGCATCCGCCAATGCGTCTACCCCTTGGTATGAAGTAGCCACAGTTTTTAATACCGGAGTTTCTGTACCTAATCCGGCTTTTTCGTGTGCTAAAATTCTAAGATTTCTATACAAACCTTCGGCCCCATCCCTATCAGATTTATTTACTACGAATATATCTGCGATCTCCATGACACCCGCTTTTATAGTCTGCACTTCATCGCCTGCTTCTGGCACAAGGGCTACTACTGTACAATCTGCCAGCCCGGCTATTTCCACTTCACTCTGACCTACACCTACAGTTTCAACCAGTACAATATCAAACGGAGCTTCTTTTACTATATCGGTTATTTCTATAATCTTTGCACTCAATCCACCCAAAGCACCTCTTGAGGCCACTGAACGTATATATACATTCGGATGTGCATAAAACTCACTCATCCTGATTCTATCTCCCAATATTGCACCATAATTAAACGGAGAAGAAGGATCTACAGCTATAACAGCAATTTTCTTTTGTAATGCCACCCAATGCCTAAGTAAGGCATTAACCAGTGTGCTTTTACCTGCCCCGGGAGGGCCGGTTACACCTACTACTTTAGCCTGTCTGTTTTTACCCAAACTAGCCATAAGTGCCTCATAACCAGGCATTTCATTCTCAGCTATAGTTATAGCTTTTGCCAAAGCTAAAAAACTACCCTCTTTTAACTGCCCAATAAGTTCATTAATATTGCCGTACACTTTTTTAAAACGTTTTTACGTTATAGTCTCGAAAATGAATACTGTGAGCAAAAGTAGTTTTCTAATTCCTAATAAATGGAGTAAAAATAATCTGGCCATCTTTTTTATTATTACGATGTTCTCCGGATTATTATTTTCCAGACTACTACTATCAGTAGGCATGATAGGTTTAGGTGCTACCGGATTATGGAATCACCATCCCAAAGAATGGATAAAAAATAAATGGTGGCTCCTAGGGCTTTCCTGGATACTGATGTATGCGATTTCAGGATTTTGGAGCGATGACAAACATAGTTGGGAAATATTTTTACAGTTGAAATTACCAATTGTCCTACTTCCTTTAGCTTTTAACTACCTACCAGACTTTAATACCCGCCAAAAAGAATTTTTGCTATTATCTGTAGGTCTGCTACTAACTGGAGGAACACTTTATAGCTTATCATTTTTAGTAAGAGATTTCGATTATTATGTACAGGGTTATAATATATCTCATCTTATACCTGTACCAGTATATGGAAACTACATCTGCTTTAGCATGACAATAGTACTGTATATAATTTGGGTAACTTATAGTATGCCTTCATTATCACAAAAAGTTATTAAAAATTTACTGGTAGGAATAAACATATTTTTAGTAATATACATACATATACTAGCTTCTAAAAGTGGTTTACTTAGTCTATATATATTCTTTATAAGTTGGGTACTATACCGTATAGTAAAGTATAAGAGCTTTAAGAGTATTTTGCTTTTGCCTGCTATTTTAGGAGTGCTATATCTAGCAACTGAATATATTCCCACACTTTATCAGAGAAGAGAACACATTATTTTCACGCTTCACAGACTAAGAGATGGAGACAGATCGGGCAAACTGGGCGACCAATCGAGATTAATGGCCTATCATATAGCTTACAAACTTATACCTCAACATCCATGGATAGGATATGGCACAGGAGATGTATTGACCGAAATGAAAAAAGGCTATGATCAACTTTATCCAGAGGTACCTAACGAAAACAGACTCATACCCCATAATCAGTTTTTGACTGTAGCTATGGGCTGTGGCATACCAACTATGCTACTGTTTGCGGTGTGGTTTTTCGCCCCCTTGCGTAGATTAAAGCGAAACAGAATCAGTTTCTACTTCTTAGTAACCTGGTTTATAATATTTACAGAATTTTTTATTGAACCATTTCTAGAAGGTCAGTTTGGGGTATTTGTGTGTATTTATTTTATACTTCTTATGAAGAGGGAGCTAGACAGAACACTACAAACTACTTCCTAAAAACAAAAAAGCTGCCTTTTAATAGGCAGCTCAGTATTAACAAAACATCTATTTACTCGTTACAATTTCTTCCTTCAATAACTCATTAATATCTGTAATCAGTTTATTTATTTGAGATATTTCTAAACCATCGTAGAAACCTCTAACACGACCCATTCCATCTACTAGAGCATAGTGGTTATCATGTATAAAATCATCCTCAACTTTTATACCAGTAGTATCATCTTGTGCGCTAATAAGGTAGCTGTAGCGCGCCATATCATACAACTTCTTTTTATCACCTGTCAAAAACATCCATTGCTTGGCATCAGCCTCAAACTTTAAACTATATGCTTTCAACGCCGCTACTGTATCCTTATCGGGGTCTACAGTATGAGATAAAATAACCACTCTGTCATTGCCCCTGAATGCTTTATACACTTTGGCCATATTCTCATTCATCTTAGGGCAAATACTTTTACATGTAGCAAAGAAATATTCGACTACACATACTTTACCTTTTACCGTTTCGTTGTTTACAACTACACCATCTTGGTTCAAAAAAGAAAATTCATGAACATGGTGATTTCTATCTCCTTCAATTACGGGAAGCGTTACTTTTTTCTCGGCAATGGTGGTTTTATAATAATAACCCAGAAATGCTGTGCCTAGAACTAGAAAAAAAATGAATAGAACTATGGCAGTTTTTTTATTAGACATAGCACAAAATTAACCCTTAAAGATTAATATCATCTACATGGTTTTCAATTTAGCTTTTTATAAAGCAAATAATTATAAGATTATGCTATTTTCTATCTACACTGTATAAACCAGGCCCAAGAAACATAAGCCCTAGATATGCGAAAGCTAACTCTATGGCGTGTGAGGCCTCCATAATACCGTCGCCAGATACTATATGGTGTGTGGCAGCTACTACCATAACTATAAACATAAACAAACTAACCACACGAAACCACAAGCCCAGCACAGAAAACAGACCGCCAATAGCCTCTGTAACAGCACACATAAAGCCCCAAAATGCCGGAAAGAAAGTTATATGAAAAGTCTTCATAGCTCCACCTATCCCTGCCCACCTATCTGGGTGAGCTATTTTAGGAAGACCATGCATCACCATCATAACACCTAAACCCACTCTTATTATGAATAGTCCGGTATTCTTATATTTTCCAAGTTGAGAAAGCAATGCCATAAAACGTATTGAATATTGTAAAAATAAGGTATTAATATTATGCCATAGGCAACGAAACTTCAAATATGCTTCCTGTCGGCTGGTTGTCCTTTACAGTCACACTGCCTTTATGCTGAACCACAACCATATTTACTAGGTATAAACCTAAGCCAGTCCCCTTAGCCTTTCTTGTTTCCTCATTACCCACTCTGTAAAACTTAGTAAATATTTTTTTCTTCTCAACATCTGGTATCCCCGTACCTAAATCTGCTACGCTAGTAATTATTTTGTTTTCTACTGCGTACACTTTCACTGATATTAATTCACTTATAGGTGTATATTTTACTGCATTCTCAAGAAGATTAGCTATCACCATCTGTAGCATTGTTCTATCTCCATTTACGCGTAGTCCGTCTTCTAGTTCTACATGAAACCTATCAATATAACGTACTTCATATTCGTGTATAATATCATCAGCCATTTGAGTATAGTCAAATACTTCATGAGTAGATTTATAAGTGCCTCCTTCAAGCTGAGATGCGAATAATATATTATTACATAAATCGTTCAGTCTATTGGCTTCTATTATGCAGCGGTCTATTAGCTTATTTTGTTGTTCTTCGCTGAGGCGATGTTTCTCCATGGTCTGTAAACTGAGCTTTACAGCTGCAATTGGCGATTTAAGCTCATGGGTTACGGAAAGCATAAAATTATTTTGCTGACGTGTTAACTGCATTCTTCTACGGAAAGAAGTATAAACTATCGCAGCTCCTAAAATAATTACAACCAAAAACACTGAACCTTCACCTATGTATTGCTTGGTTCGCCTTCCAAACCTATCTTCAATTTGCTTAAGTTCCTGATTAAAAACTTCTGGATTAGCAGCACTATCAATTTGAGAACGCAGTGTAGTTAGCTCTTGTGTATATATATTCCCGCTCAGCTTTTGTAAACTACCCTCCCAAAAGCCTAAAGCGACTATTATATAGGCTAACAACAGAACAAATATGGTATTCAAATATTTCATTGACCACTAATTTCAGTAGGTATTTCATGCTTATGTTTTTCAAGCCTAAACCCTATATGAAGTATTTCTGGTAGCGGATTCACTCGCATGTTCTGTTCTAGCGTTACTTGGTAAGTGCCTACTTTGTTAAACTTGAAATCTTCAGGCATTTTTAGTTTTATACGCTCTTCATATATTGCACCTATGCCATGACCTAGCCACTTACCAGTAGGTGAAGCCATAATTAAATTTACCCTGTGCTTATATGTAGTATTTTCTCCTGGCTTCTTTATATACATCCACAACCAAAGATTACAAAACTCGTAGGCCTGAGAATGCTGAATAATAAAATAGGGCTGATAAAATGCTGAAGTATCGTTAATATCTATTTTAAACACCGGTTTAAAATCATATCTCCAAGAATTTTGAGGTATAGGCTCTTGTTTTTGATAATAAGGCGCAGGCATACAACCCGAAACCAATGCTACTAACAAGAACAAAAATATGACACGACGCATTTTATTAATATTATTAGTTATAACTACGCTGCATATGCACGTAATGTTTTGCAAATCTACATTTTTTGCAATAGGCTATACTATAATCTTTGCCAACACTCTCATATAATTAAAAACTATCTTAGAGCTTAATTAAACTAATTTCAAAGTGGTCGGTCTTATAAAAAGAAGACTATTATGCCAGCAGACATAGACGACATTAATATATTAAACGCTTTCAAAAATCCGACGAGTAAATCAACGGCTTTTACGCAACTGGTAAAAAAATACCAGCAACGTTTGTATTGGCATATACGCAGATTAGTTGTGAGCCACAATGATGCAGATGATATATTACAAAACACGTTTATTAAAATCTGGAAACACTTAGACAACTTTAGGGAAGAGTCGAATTTATATACTTGGATGTATAAAATAGCAACCAATGAGGCTCTAAGTTGGCTTGAGCAGCTTAAACGTCAACAACAGTACTTAACAGTAGGGGAAACCATCTATTTAGAGAACAAACTATCGCAAGAAAATGGCTACAATAGCAATAAAATAGAGTGGAAACTACAAAAAGCATTACTTACTTTGCCTGAAAAACAAAGAATTGTGTTCAATCTCCGATATTACGACGAGATGCCATATGAAGAAATGTCAGTAATACTTGAAACATCAGTAGGGGCATTAAAAGCTTCCTATCATCATGCTGTAAAAAAAGTAGAAACATTCTTGCTAGCCGATTAAACCCAAGTAACATTTTACTATCTAAAACATATAAAACAATAAATATGAACAACAAAGACATACAAGATGAGCTTAAAGAACTAAATAGTTCTCTAAGTGGTATGTCTAAAACTCAACCTTTTAGCGTACC
>CAYWUY010000025.1:21160-25498 GCA_964461535.1 uncultured Flavipsychrobacter sp. | reverse complement strand
CTAATAACAACCAAAACATATCAGCAACTTCTAAGCTAAATGCTATAGCACCAAGCGATATACACCAATATTATATAGAGGAATATAATACAGACTTAACAGCAATAAATTACATACCAGACATACTAACTAGTATTGATAAGAAAGATATTATTTCTTATCTGAACGAAACAGGATGGGAAATCTAAATAACGATAATATGAGAAAGTTACTTATAACTGCACTAGTGCTAATTGGATTAATGTCTACAGCTACAGCAAGGCAAGGACGCAGAGGTGGTGATGGTCAGCAACGCCGACCGATAGAACGAATACATGCTGCTAAAATGGCTTACATAACAGACAAACTAAACTTATCAGCCGACCAAGCAGCACAATTTGTACCTGTATATAAAGAGTATGAAAAAGAAATAATGGAAGCTAGAAAAGCTTTCAGGCAGAAATATAAATCGCAGAATCAGGATGAGTGGGATGAGGTGACTGCACAAAGGTATATAGATGACAACCTAGACTACCAAAGTAAAGTAATAGAAATAAAACGCAAGTATAATGATCGCTTCCTAAAAGTTATAAGTGCTAAACAACTAGCAGACCTTAATGAAGCAGAACGAGAATTTAAACAAGTATTACAAAAAAGACTAAAGGAATACCGAAACAATAACAGTTGGAAAAATAACTAATAACCCATGTAACCCTATGTTTTAGTTAAAAGGCTTAGATTGACTAGTAGAAACTCTCCTTCCGGAGAGTTTTTTTTATGTCTCATTTTAATTGCAATCAGTCATTTATAAATATAACTATAATAAGTAGAAAATTCGGGTATAATTGTGTAATATTATTTCAGTAATATTTATATTAACTTATAAATATTAGTATATTATACAACGCTAAAAATTAATACTCATGAAAAGCTTATTAGAAGTCAGAAACACTGACAACAAAATGTGCAACTGTGACGATCCTATTGAATGTCTCAGGCACATGTTTTGCGATTTAGTGCAGAAAAAAAGAGTTGAGGCAGGACAGTGTCCGGTAAGACGTCCTGTTTTCCTAAGGACACATGGAATCATAAAAGGAACTATCAACATCCTAGACTCCATTCCTGACGATTATAAACAAGGTATTTTTTCAAACAGTGGCGAGCATCCGGTATATATTCGTTACTCATCTGACCTTTCAGACGGAAGGCCCGACTGGATGAGCACCATTGGCATAGGAATAAAAATATTTGACATACCCGGCGACAAAGTAGTTAGCGATGATGGAGCAAATACTGCTGATCTGTTATTACAAAATGTGCCCTTCTTCTTTGTAGATAATGCAAAAGATATGTGCAATTTTACCAGAGCAAGCCTAGAGGGATGGGGTAACGACTGGGTGGCACAATACTCGCCTGTAACTAATGAGCTGCTGAATGAGATGGCAAAACCCATACACTCTGTTTTTGAAACACAACTATGGAGTGTAGTGCCATTTAAACTTGGAGAGAATAATTACTGTAAGTATATGCTACGCCCAGGTACATCTACCTATGCAGGAGACCCTAATACTACCGATCCTAACTTTCTAGCAAAAGATTTAGCAGAGCGTATGTCTTTAGGAAATGCTACGCTAGATATTTATATACAAAAACGGCCTTCAGCGGCTGAATACGGAACCGCATATATAGAAGAGCACTTTCCGCTTGATAAGGCTACTGTAACCTGGGATGAAAAAATAGCTAAGCCTGTTAAGGTGGCTACTATTATGCTACCTATGCAAGATATTAAAGTAGAAGAACAAGAAATATACGGCGACTGGTTAGCCTTTAACATAGGACGCGTACCTACAGCCAACCAGCCTGTAGGTAGCATAGCAGAGGCTCGTATGAGCATATATCAAACTAGCGCTGACTACAGAAGACAAATGAATGAACAACCGGTTTGTGAGCCATCCATTCCAGGTGAACCAAATATCAAAAATCCGGTATGTCCATTCCCGCATCATACTGCACCTGAACAACCTAAAGCACTTACTGAGGATGAAATGAAGCGTATTACCCATGTGCGAATTCATCCGGGTATTGGTATAGCAAGAGTAGGTAATAGCTCATCCGGCTATTATATAGGACCGGAAGTAACCACACCTGCACAAACAGAATTTGGCGCTACAAGAGACGCAGGAGGAGCTATTAAGCGTCAAGCAGCACGCTTTAGGGTATATGGCTATGATAAATATGGCAATGTGGTAGCAGAAATTCAGCAATCAAAAAACACTTCAGTTGAATGGACAGTGCATGTGGCTAATAAAAAAGCATCCTGGTATCAATTTAATGCCGCACTAGATATTCCTGTAACATCAGGATTAAGTGTACCTCTACGCAACCCAAGCGTTAGCGGAGATAGATCTGCATTAAGTATAGATCCTGGACCTATGAGCATCATGGGCATAAACATGAATGACTCAAGCTATGCTATGAATGGGAACTTCCAAGGCACATCAGTATATCTTGGAGAGCTAAGAACAGATGCTGTAGGGCGTTTACTTGTTTTACCAGGCATGGGGGTTTCAGCAAGCCCATCTAACCAACCGGTATACGATCCTAACAATCCTGATAGCTTTAATAATGCTAATGGATGGTATGATGATATTTCTGACGGGCCAGTGTATGCTAAGGTAACTATAGGCGATACAGAATTTGATGCAGATTCTGCATGGGTAGCGGCAGGTCCGCCAAACTTTGCACCAGATCTGGTTGGCTGGCGTACAATGGACGACTTACTACAAAATGTGTACATGCAGTGTGGCATGATAGATGTACCTCAAGAGATATCATTTAAAAAACATGTTCAACCTATACTGCAACGCCTAACAGAATTACAATGGGTAAACAAAGGTTTCTTATCTATGTTTGGCGCAGGTGCTCCTATGAACTTTAATGACGTTTCATTAATGGAAAAACTATCGCATGTACCACTAGACACCAACGCCTACCCAGACCCATATGCAGAGCTAAGACGTACCATTTATAATTCTTTCAGACCTACCAATACTAAGACAGCTGAAGTAAGTGCATGGCCTTGGATATATGGAGATGCCTTTGGTTATACCAACCCTGACCCTACAGCTGCACCATCAGCAGTTACTTACCTATTACTACCACCTTATTTCGATTATATATTATCTAACTGGGTGCAGGGTAATTTCATCAACGACTATTCACCTAACGAAAAAACACCTCATAACATAGACGAGGTAGACCTACAACAACAACCTGAAATGCTTGATAGAGCTGCTATGCATTTTTGTTTAGCAGATGCGTTCCATCCTGGTGCAGAACTTACCTGGCCTATGCGAAATGCATCTATGTTTAGAGCGCCATATAGAATAAGAACCAATGCTCCTGGAACACCTGACGCTAATTATGGTTCTGCATTAAATCAGGATATAGTTAAATCGGTAAATGGTCCACTATATGGACAAAATCCTGGTGGATTAACCAGATGGATGGCACTACCATGGCAGGGAGACACCGCATATTGCAGATCGGGCTATGACTTTGAATATGATCCATACCTTCCTACATTCTGGCCAGCACGTGTTCCTAATCAGGTACTAACTGAAATTGACTACAATACATTATGCGATAAAACATTATCAATGGAAGTTCGTATTGCTGCATTTCAAAATAGGCCTAACTGGCTAAGACAACTACCTTCAAAGAACCCACCACCAGAGCAAATGATGTATATGATAGAGCACTTTGGCGAAATGGGAATACTAGAAGCACGCCCGAGACCTGATGATATGGACTGGCTACCTGAAAAACTATATGTTGAAAACCTAACAGAAGCTACAAGACTTAACCTTGAAGAAGACCATGCTGAATTCCAAAAAGCATTCAGCCAGCTTGGTGCATATGACAGAATGTTAGCATTAGCAGGATGGGAAAGTGAAGAACAGAGAAACCAATTTAGAACTATTAAACGTAGAGGCAGATAATGAATACTGCTTCTAAGTATGATATTGTAATTGTCGGGGCAGGCCCAGCGGGCTGTGCCTCGGCAATTATCTTAGGCAAAGCAGGCTTAAGTGTGGCATTAGTAGACGGCAATAAACAACTAGATATAAAAGAAGGAGAATCTTTACCTGGCGCCACGGCAAGACTCCTTAGTCGCCTAGGCATAAGCAGCATAAAAGATTTACTGAATGAAAATGAATACTTAGCATGCACAGGCAATGCATCTAAATGGGGTGGCGATGACTGGCAATATCAAGATGCTTTATTAAACCCAGAAGGTGGTGGATGGCATATTGATAGAGTAGCATTTGATGCCGCATTAAAAAAACTGGCAATTGC